>WFZV01000028.1 GCA_015489395.1 Bacteroidales bacterium | reverse complement strand
TGCGCCCTAAACCAAGTACAGCCAATTTTTTTAATTCTTTCAATACTGAGATATCACTTACTTGATTGTCAGACAAATAAAGCACATTCAAATTTTTTAACTCTTTCAATACTGAAATATCACTGACTTGATTGTCAATTAAATATAGCTCAGTCAAATTTTTTAACTCTTTCAAAGGTGAAACATCTCTGACTTTAATGCGCCCTAAACCAAGTACAGCCAATTTTTTTAATTCTTTCAATACTGAGATATCACTTACTCCATTGATACTCAAATGAAGCACAGTCAAATTTTTTAATTCTTTTAAAGCTGAAATATCACTGACTTGATTTCCACTTAAGTTAAGTTTAGTCAAATTTTTTAACTCTTTCAATACAGAGATATCGCTAAGTTGATTCCAAGTTAAATTAAGCTGTGTCAATTTTTTTAACTCTTTCAATACGGAAATATCGCTGATCAGATTGTCTGATAAATCAAGCTGAGTCAGATTTTTTAACTCTTTCAATACTGAAATATCGCTAAGTTGATTCCTACTTGAATTAAGCAAAGTCATTTTTTTTAACTCTTTCAACAGGTAAATTATTCTCTTCAAATCTCCTATTTCACAGTCATACAATCCCAACCCAACCACTTCTGCCTGTTCATTCAAAACATATCCCCTTGTATTCCACTCAATCTCTTTTACCTGCTCCAGCTCGCAGCCAAGTTCTTTCTCTATTTGCTTTATAATTTCCAAATCATTAGCCATCGTGGGCATATTTGATATTTTCTCAAATTTAAAAAATTCATAAAAAGTTAGAAAGTCCAGTAAAAAAAATCCCTCACCGTCTGACGATGAGGGAAAGAGCCTATTTATCGAAAAATGCTAATTGGGTTTTGTGTTTGACATGCTGGGCTTTGGCTCGCAGGGAGTCGTGGGGTTTTATAGTGTATGGTTTGTCGTAGAGATACAGGTCAATGGGTTCATCTGAAAGATTATCGATAAGAACGCTTTTTTTGTCAACGTAGATTTTTAATAGCCAGTTTCTGAAGTTGATTTTAAAGGAAAACGATTGCCATTTTTGTGGGACAAACGGAGAAAAAGCAATGCGGTTGTTTTTTATTCTCATGCCACCAAATCCGTATGTAAGACTCATCCACGTTCCGCCCATACTTGTGATATGCAGGCCTTCGCGGACCTCTTTGTTATAATCGTCCAGGTCCAGGCGGGCTGTGCGCAGATAAAGTTCATAAGCTTTTTGTTCATCGCCGATTTTCGAAGCTACAATAGAGTATATGCTCGGCGACAGAGAAGATTCGTGGACAGTGAGCGGCTCGTAAAAGTAAAAGTTGCGCGCAATTGTCTCCAGGTCAAATTCATGCTCGAAGAAAAACAGCCCCTGGATAACATCTGCTTGTTTTATGTAACATGAGCGCAAAATTCTGTCCCATGACCAGTGCTGGTTTATAGGTCGCTGATTTTCTGGTATTTTGGAGGCAGGCACGATTTCTTTGTCAAGGTAGCCTTCCTGTTGCAGGATTATATTGAGATTTTCGTCATAAGGATAGTACATGTTTTCAATGATATGTCGCCAATGTAATGTTTCGGTTTCTTCGTCAAAGTTTGTTTTTTGGACAATCCGTTTGTAATCGTCCCCAAAATTTTGTTTTACGTAGTTAATGCTTTCAAGGGTATAACGCAGTGTCCATGTTGCGATATAATTTGTGTACCAGTTGTTATTGACGTTGTTTTCGTATTCGTTTGGTCCAGTAACGCCCAAAATAACGTATTTTTTCTTGGGTTTGGACCAGTTGACGCGTTGCGCCCAGAAACGGCTAATTGCAATAAGCACTTCTAATCCGTATTGTGCCAGGTATTGAGGTTCGTCGTTGTATCGGATATAATTGTAAATAGCATAGGCAATGGCGCCATTACGGTGGATTTCCTCAAAAGTAATTTCCCATTCGTTGTGGCATTCTTCGCCGTTGATAGTAACCATTGGATAAAGTGCAGCGCCGCCAGAAAAGCCTAATTTCTGTGCATTTTCAATTGCTTTAGGCAGGTGGTTATATCTGTAAATCAAAAGGTTACGTGCAACTTCCCGGGGCGCTGTGCTAAGATAGAACGGTAAACAGAAAGCTTCTGTATCCCAGTAAGTTACACCGCCGTATTTTTCGCCGGTAAATCCTTTAGGTCCAATGTTAAGATTTTTGTATTTTCCTGTGTAAGTCTGGTTTAGCTGAAAAATGTTAAATCTAATGCCTTGTTGTGCAGCCACATCGCCCTGTATAACAATATCGCTTTGTTTCCATTTTTCGTCCCATGCCTGGATATGTTGTTTAAGAAGCTCGTCGAAGCCAAGGCCTAATGCAATATCCAGATTTTCAAAAGCTTTACAACGCAACTGCTCTAAATCTTTGTAAAAGACCGAACTTGTAACGCTGACGTATTTGTAAATTGTAAGTGTTTGATTTTGTTTAAGTTTAAAGTTATAAATCTGTGCAATATACTTTGGTTGAGTTTTAAACTCGCTAATTACAGTTTGCTGAAGATTATCGATAAATATCTGGGTATCAAAGGCATTGCAAACGTAAAATTGTGGCGATTTTTTACCTTTTTTCTCTAAAAATTCAGCTTTTTTCGTACGTGTGATTAAATACGGGAAAGGTTCAATATCTATTTCGACCTCTTCCCAGAACTTTTCGCCATAATTAGCATCGCGGTTTTTAACATCACCGTCAATATCTAAAATTATTTGTAAATCAGCCCCAAAATTAAGCGGAGTAATTTCATATTTTATCGCACCAATTTCATCATTTGCCATACTAAGGAACCTAATGCTATGGATTTTAAGCCTCTGACCATTATTAAGTTCAGCGATAAAACTTTTAGACAAAAAACCCTGCTTCATATCCAGCACACGCTCGAAATCAATGATTTTAACTTTAGCCAGATCCAACTTCACACCATTAACAGTAGTTTTCACTCCCCGCCAGTCTGGAGCATTGATAATTTTAGCGAAATAGTCAGGATAACCATTTTTCCACCATCCGACGCGTGTTTTATCCGGATAATAAACACCAGCAATATAAGTTCCCTGCAAAGTCGGACCTGAAAAATATTCTTCCAGATTACCGCGATGTCCCATTTTTCCGTTACCGAGGCTAAAAATAGCTTCTGCGTCCTCTTGCAAATCAGGGTCCCAAAAGTCTTGGATAATATTCCACGGATGATGTTTTACCTTAATACCCATTATGTTTCGATTTTTTTTAGTTTTAGCAAAGTAAAAAAATCCCTGCTGGTTCGAAAAACAAACCAGCAGGGAAAAACTGGAGAAAAATTAAAGATTATCTTGTAGCTGTCTCAAAATCTACAGTTACGTTTTGATAATTCTGGTCCATTGACAGTGTTACATTGTAAGTAGCATCATTGATAACCTTGAAATTGCTATGAGTAGCATTTGG
Organism: Bacteroidales bacterium; assembly: GCA_015489395.1. Lineage (GTDB taxonomy): Bacteria > Bacteroidota > Bacteroidia > Bacteroidales > S143-33 > S143-33. Next base: position 18,814 of record WFZV01000028.1, on the reverse strand, counting down.
ATCAGCATCCTGGATGTTCGAAGCATCTCCTGTGACTGTAACATCATCATAACCAAAGTTAAAGCTCCATGCAGTATCCCTGCGAATCTTGAATTCACCGCCTCCGATGAAATGTAAACCGCTGATAGTAAACGTGTAAATCCCATTATTTTCGCCTTGATATTGCATGAAGAAATCTGCGTCCCAATTGGTCTGTGGATTATTAGGATCATTACCTTGATAAAATGCACTACCTATAAAGCTAAATGAATGCATTGACGGATTATCCTGAACAGCAGGAGTAAATGCACCTTCGTCCTGGAAATTAACTTCCACATTGCGTGTATAACCGTTGTATTTAAACGTAATCTTATAAACACGGTTTGCAGTAGATTTGAAATTAAATCCACCAAATCCATCGTCAGCACCAGTAATACTGTCAACATCGCCGGTTACAGTGACATTGTTGTAGCCCCAGCTACGGTCCCATGTGAAATTAAGAACGAATTTAAACAAAGCACCATTAGTCAAGACAGCGCTGTCAACAACGAATGTTTCTTCGTTATTGTCTGTGCCAACGTATTGCAAGAGAAGTCCACCGTGGAGGTTCCAATCATTAACCCAGGTGGTATCGCCGTTTTCAAAATGTCCTACACCAGAACCAACAATCGAGAGAGTATCCTGTGAAATATCGTCAAACTGAGCATCGCCAGTACGTGTTGTTGTAGCAGAGAAGCCAAAGTCTGAACCAAGCGAGAAGTCAAGTTCTACTGTGTAAAGTCCAGCCTGATCAACACTGATATTACTACCACCAGGAGTCAATCTTGTCAACTCTCCTCCAAGATTGGTAAAGAACTTAGGATCGCCATTAGCTTCAGCATTTGTATCTGCGAAGTAATATGTCCACCAGCTATTGAAACGGAACTTGAACTCACCCGGGAACATTGTCAGGTTCTCAATCTTCCAGACAGCGTTAGTGTCAGACATCGAAACAACATCCATCTTCTGCTGCGAATCGTCGCTCCAACCGCCATTTGTACCACTACCTATAACGCCCCAGTAATAAACTTTAAGCAAATAAGCTCGCATTAAATTAGTGTCAATTACGAACAGATAAAATCCATCAGACGGCACGCTAAAGTAACCTCCGTTTTTCTTAATAGTGCATTTATAAACAGAGTCAGGACGAACAACTGTCCAATCGCCATCTATACCCCAGGTAATAGTATTTGCACCAGATTGTTGTTTTACGATAAAGGACTGGTTACCTGCATGTGCGTAAAAATATTTCTGATACATGCCTTCACGAAGGACAGGTTTAAAACCTTCGCCTTCGACATAACCTGGCTGCATCTGGGCAGACAGAACCATAGAGTCATTAGCGACTCCAGAACCAACTACATAAAAGCCATCTTCAACAAGAGGTGGCTGTTGATTGTTGTTATGATTTCTGCGACAAGCAGAAAAAACAACTACGACTACTAAAAATAGTCCCAAAGCTTTAAATATTGCTTTCATAGGATATGATTTTTGGGTTTAGTTTATTGTGTTTTAAATTTTTGCTAAATAAAATTTACAAATTTTACTGGATTTCTGCATCCAGATTTGGATTTGCATCAATAGCCCATCTTGGTATTGGGAAAATAGACTTATCTTCCTGATCAGCATCCTTAGCCCACCAGGCATCGCCAAATTTTCCAAAGCGTATTAAGTCCTGACGGCGCGATGCTTCCCAGAACATCTCACGACCGCGCTCTGCTAATAACGAATCCAATGTTAATACATTCCAATCAGGCAAACCTGCGCGGTTACGAATCTGGTTTACAAGCGACCGGGCTGTAGCCTCGTCACCCAGACGCAAAGCTGCTTCTGCTTTCATCAACAAAACATCTGCATATCGGAAAATCGGATAATCATTGCTCAAATTGTCTGTAGCTCCCAATTTTACCTCAAATTTTACAACACGTGCGCCAGACATTCTGATTTGCACCAGAGTATAATCACCTGCACGCATTACAAGTGCCGGGATATGTGGATCGAACACCAACGGAGCATTGTCAGCTCCCGGGTCAGTAATTGGCTGACCTGTGTATGAATATTGCTGGCCGACTAAAAACATTTTTTTACGCCTGTCCTGATTAGAATACAAATTGTAAAAATCCTCGACTACAGCAAAACCGTTCCATGGCTTAACTTTCATGTTAAATGTCAAATAACTTTGATAATGCAAAGTTCTCATGTGAAGGTTAAAGCCTTTGTAATTGTTTTCGTCATAGCCTATGGTAAATATGTTTTCAGGCGAAGCCTCGTTGTGTGTGACGAATGGAGCCAAAGGGTCTGCCTCTAAATCGTAAATTCCCAGGTTTATGACGCTATCGCAATAATCTTCTGCTTTTTGCCAGTATTCTGTTTTTTCCTGTCCTGTATAAACAGCAGCATTTAGATATAACCGGGCTAAAAGCGTGTAAGCCATGCCTTTTGTCACAGTGTATTTGCTTCCTGTCTCGGGAATCAACGGCAAAACAGATTCTATATCCGTGACAATACTGTCCCAAATAGCTGCCCTGTGATTGCGGTACGGATTTACAGGTGCATGTGAAAACGAAGTGATGTAAGGCACATCCCCGTAATTGTCAATCAAAAGCCAATAGTAATAATCGCGCATAACCTTAGCCTTTGCGATAGTTAATTTAGCTTGCTCATTGCCGTTATCAGCTGCTGGCTGCAAGAATTCAATAAGTTTATTTGCTTCATAAACGCCTTTATAAAACCAGTACCACATGCTGTTAATAGCCTCGATGTCATTATTCGAATGGCTCCACTGGTGCAAGTATAAAGCCAGCCATTTTCCTCCGTCGTACCAGTCAGTATTTCGAGTAGGACAAACTGTTTCGTCAGTAGTAAGTTCCTGAGCAAACCACCAGCCGCCCCAGTCCAAAAACTGCTGCATTGGACTGAAAACAGGTATAAGCATCAAAGCGGCTTGCGTTTCATTTTCCGGATACCGGTCTGCTGGTATCCTATCGTAAATCCTTGTGGTTAAATCTGTACAAGATACCAGCAAAAGGGTGATTAAAATGATAAATGTATATGCTAAACGTTTCATTTTGTGGCTATTTTAGTTTTTAAAATTGAAAATCAACACCTATCGAATAAGTACGAGCTTTTGGATAAGTATTGTAAAGATCAATACCAAACGACAGTCCATTGTACGAAATTTCAGGGTCTGTACCACTATATCTGGTTATTAGCAAAGGATTGTCTGAAGCAAAGTAAATACGGGCTGAGCGCACCCATTTAGATTTCGACGTATTAAAAGTATAGCCAATGTTAATATTGTCAATTCTGAAGAATGAACCATCTTCAAGATAATAACTGCTCAAAATCGGCGGACTTTGTAAATGATGTTCTTTTTCTTCCATCAAAGCCGAACGGAGAACGTTTAAGTTAGGCAACCAAACCGGATTTCCAAAGACCAAACGAGTAACATTAAATACGCTAAAGCCATAAACCAGACGCGACGAAATGTTAAAGTCTATGTGTCTGAAAATCTTAAGATAATTCGACCAACCTATGCTAAACCTTGGCAAAGCATGTCCTACGACACGGCGCTCAGCATCTTCAGGATGGCGTGTTACACCGCCAGCTGCCGTATAAAATAGGAAATAACCGTCTTGCGAAAAGCCTGCAAATTCAGGCAAATAAAACGTACCAAGCTCATAACCTTCTTTGATTATCTGCGTCCAGTTGTCCTGACCAACTAAACCACGTCCAACTATCCAGCCAACGTGCATCTCGTGCCATTTATACTTATCGTTAGAGAGCTTAAGCACTTTTTGTCTGTTGCGAGAAAAATTAAACACTGTACGCCATTTCAAATTGCGTTTACTCAGCACAAAAGCCTGCAAATTCAACTCAACACCGTGGTTGTTGATAACGCCAACATTTGCAAATGTACGGCTAACTGGATTTGGCGGAACAGGTACAGAGTACTCTGCAAGCAGGTCATAAGTCGTTTTGTTGTAATATTCAATCGATCCCTGTATCCTGTTGCTAAACAAGCCAAAGTCCAGACCTACGTTCAATTCAGCGTTTTGCTCCCATTTCAAATCAGGGTTAGCATTGTGATTGGCTTCAAAACTAATGGCATTTTCGCCAGTTTCCGGATTAGGTGCAGTTCCCGCAGGACCGTAAGAAATAATGTTCAAATAATCGCCAATGTTCTGGTTACCTGCAATACCATAGCCAACTCGAATTTTAAACTGACTCAACCACTTGATATTTTGCATAAACGATTCATTGCGAATATTCCAGGCTGCAGAAGCAGATGGAAACCAGCCCCATTTATTATGCTCACCGAATTTTGTCGAACCATCGCGGCGAACTGTCACAGTGAGGAAATATCTTTCTTTGTAATTGTAAACAACGCGGCCAAAGAACGAAATAAGGCGATTTTGGCCTTTGTATGAGCCAATATCGCCAACGTGTACGTTGTTCAAAACGCCCAAATTGTAAGACATAACGTAATCAGAAAGCGGCTCTTTACCCTGCGCCCACAGTCCGTCGTAATCGTTTTGCTGGAACGAATAACCTAAAACTGCGTTAATACTGTGACCATTTATCTGACGGTCGTATTTCATCGTAGCTTCTAAGACCTGCGACTGGAAATTATTATAAGCACGACGGCCGTATCCTTGCGTTGAGCCGCCTCGTACAGTACTTGGTTCGAAATAGAAATATTCTTCGTCATTACGGATATAACCAAGGTTCAAACCAGCCTTAAAATAGTCCCAGAATTTATATTCTGCATGCAAATCGCCACGCAAACGCTTGGCATCGCGATAATTTTGAATCTGCTCAATCAATGCAACAGGATTGTAATAGTTAAAATCACGGCTTACTTCATAAAAATTGCCTGTGCTGTCATAAATTGGATCAGTGGGATTTCGCTGGTAAGCCTGATAAAGCACGTCATTTGGACCACCACCGCCATAGCTAACATAATCGTTACGTTCGATTGTACCACTCAAAGCAGCCATTACATGCAAATGATTGTCAATAGCTTTTTGGTCTAAGGTTAAATGCGCAATATCGCGGCGTTTATCCGACCCACGAATCAAACCTTCGAATGCCGAATGTGTTATCGATGCACGGTAAGTGCCTGTCTCATTACCACCGGAAATTGCAATATTGTTTGAATACGAAACAGCATTTCTGAAAATAGCTGACTGCCAATCAGTATTCGCACCACCATCAATAAAAGACATGTGATGCTCTTTCACGTATTTACGTATATCGTCTGCTGTGAGCAAATCAAGCCGTTTTGCCACTTGATCAAGCGAAACATACGAATTAACGCTAACAGTAGTGCGATGCTTTGCTCCTTTTTTGGTCGTAATAATGATTACGCCGTTAGCACCACGCGCTCCGTAAATTGCAGTTGACGAAGCATCTTTCAAAACATTTATCGACTCAATATCCTCAGGTGCAATTGTAGTTGGGTCAGCTCCAGGAACACCGTCTATAACATAAAGAGGTGAAGTTCCAGAATACAAACCTGCCTGACCACGGATTTTAACAGAAAATCCAGCGTTCGGGTCACCACCTTTTTTAGTAATAAGCACACCGGCAGCTTTACCCTGTAAAGCCTGCAACGGGTCGGTCAAAACTCCCTGTATTAAGTCTTTTGAACTAACCTGCAAAACAGCGCCAGTTTTATCCGATTTCTTCTGAGTACCATAACCGATTACCACAACTTGTTCGATTTGTTTTGATTCTTGTTCCAGTGTCACATTAATAACATTTCCAGTAATTGGAACTTCTTTTGTTTTAAATCCGACCATTGAAAAAACCAGAGTCTTAGCTGAGGCTGGAACCTGCAAAGAATATCGACCATCAACATCTGTTATCGTGCCAATACGTGTTCCTTTGACAACAACAGCTACTCCTGGTAGAGGATTACCTTTTTTATCAGTAACCTGACCTTTTATTAGCCGCTGCTGGGCATAACTGCTAATCGTAAATGATAAGAAAATCAGCACTAAGGCCAGTAAACGGTGTAATTTTTCAGACATTTGAATATTTATTTTGCTTTTTATCAAATTTAAAAAATACCCACTCGTAACACAAATAAATGGCTGATTTTAACTGAAATCGATTGCACAAACGTTTGCAAATGATAAGGCTTTATTTTATTTTTATTGACAACAAATCTTGTTAAATTCAATGTTCAATTAACCACCAGATTATGTCAAGAGTTACAATTAAAGATATTGCTAAAATCTTAGGAATATCCCCATCTACAGTGTCACGCGCCCTCCGCGACCATCCAGATATCAGTCAAAAAACCAAACAGGCAGTACGCGAATTGGCGGAAAAGCTCAATTACCACCCCAATATTCTGGCTCAAAAACTTAGAAACAAACGCTCAAACCTTATTGGCGTTATTATTCCACAAATCGTGCATTACTTTTTTTCGTCAATCATTAGCGGCATCGAAGATTATGCTTACGAACATGGTTATACTGTGATTGTCGCACAATCCAACGAAAATTACGAACGAGAATTGAAAAACGTTTCTGTTTTGTTAAATTCCGGTGTGGAAGGAGTGCTAATATCACGCACTAAGGAGACTACCAAATTTGACCATTTCAAAGAATTTTTAGACAACGACATTCCAATAGTTTTTTTCGACCGTAGCTGTCCGTCTATTGATGTGGATAAAGTGGTTGTTAATGATGAAATTGCAGCTTATCGTGCAACAAAATATTTAATCGAGACAGGATGCAGGCGGATTGTACATTTCCGCGGACCTGAAAACCTTGTGATTTCCAATAAACGCCTTACTGGCTATTTAGAAGCTTTGCGCGAATACAAAATTAAAATAGACAAACGTCTGATTATCAAGTGCGATAGTTTTGAGCAGGCACAAGTCGTCACCCAACAGCTTTTGGACGAAAAAGTCAAATTCGACGGGATTTTTGCTGTAAACGACGACAGCGCAGCTGGAGCTTTGATGGTTTTACAAAATCGAGGCATAAAAGTTCCGGAACAGGTGTCGATTTTCGGTTATTCCAACAGCTTAATCTCGCAAGTCACCAGTCCAAATCTTTCCACAGTTGAGCAACGAGGCTATGAAATGGGTTATGTAGCAGCACGTATGCTTATCGAACGCATTGAAGGTAAAGCGAGACCTAAGCCACGACTAGAAGTAGTTAGCACAAAATTAATTATTCGCGAATCAACGTTTAAATTAGAAAAAATTGATTTTTAACCGTTTATGATTAATGTTTTTGTTTAAAAAACTCTATTACCTGCTGTGGCATAATTTCATTTAAACCTCCAACGACCAAATCTGCTTGTTTTAAGACATCAGGCTTTCCAATGCCAACAGCTTTCATACCTGCACTGTGCGCTGCCTGTACGCCAGCCACTGCATCTTCGAAAACAACCGCTTGCTGCGGCAAAACCTGCAAATCATCTGCTGCAGTCAGAAAAATCGCAGGGTCTGGCTTGGCTTTTGACACACGGTTGCCATCTACCACTGAATCAAAAAAATCCTCCAAACCAATCCGCTCTAAGATTAATGGAGTATTTTTACTGGCAGACGCTAACGCTAATTTCAATCCCATTGCCCTGCTCTGCTCTAAAAACTCTTTTGCGCCGGGCAACATATCATCTGGCGTTAATTTCATGATTAACTGACGATAACGGTTGTTTTTCTTTTCTGCTAAACGGTGTTTTTCTTGCTCATCAACCTGAATTCCACCAATCTCCAGCAAAATTTCCAACGAACGCATACGGCTGACGCCTTTCAAACGCTCATTATCTTCTGGTGTAAAGTCAAATCCCAATTCCTTTGCCAACTCCCGCCAGGCTTGATAATGCAAACGTGCTGTATCGACGATGACCCCGTCGAGGTCAAAGATAAATGCTTTCATTGCGCAAGTTTTAAACGTTTTGCACTAACATCATCTACAAACAAAACAGCTATTGCTGCCAATAAAAACGAAAAACCGCCTACCATCAAAGCATAAATCGGCTGGTCATTGAAAAAGTGTTTTACCATAAAACCTAAAATACTTGCTGCTAAAATCTGCGGTATTACGATAAAGAAATTAAAAATTCCCATGTACACACCCATCTTATTGGCTGGCAAAGCTCCTGTTAAAATCGCATAAGGCATGGCCAGAATACTTGCCCAAACCAGCCCAATGCCTACAAACGCAAGCAAAAGCGTATATTTATCGTGAATAAAATAAATACTGATTAAACTTATCGCTCCAACTGTCAATGCAATGGCATGCGTAATTTTACGATTAGTCTTTTTAGCCAACCATATCAAGAAAAATGCAAAAATCGCAGCAAATCCATTATAAACCGCAAAAGCTACACCTACCCAATTCGCTGCACTTTGAAACAGACTGCTGGTCGGGTCATGCGCACCAAATACATGCCGAGCTATCGCCGGTGTCGAATAAATCCACATGGAAAACAGCGCAAACCACGAGAAAAATTGTACTATAGCCAGCTGCCACATAGTTTTAGGCATATTGTTTAAATCAACCATAATTTCAACGTAACCATTACTCGACTTCATTTTTAACCACATAACAGCCAAAAACTCTAAAAATCCAAAAACTATTAACCCAATAGCAAACACATAAACCTCGCCCGAAGCGTGCATTTTTGCCAACCAAGCTGTGAGTAAAGCACCTAAAATCAAACCTATAACACCAATCAACGTGGCACGACGGGCTTCTTTCTGAAAATCTGAAACACCAGACGATTGCTCTAATTTATATCCTGAATCTTCAAACGCAGCCAACTCTTCTGGCGAATACTCCTTTGTGGTAAACACTGTCCAGGCTACTGCAGTGAAAAAGAACGCTGCTCCTACATAAAACGACAACTTAACCGAGTCAGGGACAACTCCGGGAGCTGCATGGTTCGAAACACCAAAAGCTGTAAACAAATACGGCATTAACGAGCCAATCACAGCGCCAAGCCCAATAAAAAAGCTCTGCATGCTAAATCCTAAGGTGCGCTGCTCATCCGGCAACATATCCCCTACAAACGCGCGAAACGGCTCCATTGAAATATTTATCGATGCATCCATTATCCACAACATCATAGCTGCAAACCATAATGCCGGCGAATTAGGCATAACAACCATTGCCAATGACGCCAAAATCGCTCCGGATAAAAAATAAGGACGACGACGTCCAAGCCGCGTCCACGTTTTATCACTAAAATGCCCTATTATTGGCTGAACAATCAAGCCTGTAACTGGCGCTGCAATCCACAAAATTGGAATATTCTCTATTTTAGCTCCTAAAATCTCAAAAATGCGACTAACATTAGCATTTTGCAAGGCAAAACCTGTCTGAATCCCGAAAAACCCTACACTCATATTCAAAATCTGCCAAAAACTTAACTTTGGTTTTCGCATGACTTGTTATTTTAATTTCGCTTTTACTGTGCCAAAATTTATCCAAATTTAACCGTTTACCATAAAAAATTTACGAAAACGTTTGTTTTTGAGCATTTTCTTATAAAATTCTACGAAAATTCTTTTCTTACTCAATAGCCATACAATTGACCCAAATATTTATCAACGCTAAAACCAATATACTGGGCTGGACTAACGAAAAATCTAAAAAACACAGGCAGGAAAAAAACTAAAATTCCACGCTATCCTGCATGGGAAAAACGACTAATCGATTATCACGCCGTCTTTAATGTGCAAAATACGGTCAGAAAGAGCTGCCAGTTGCTCGTCGTGCGTAGCTATGATAAACGTCTGGTTAAACTCATCACGAAGCCTGAAAAATAGCTTGTGCAGCTCTTGCTTGTGGAAGCTGTCCAGATTTCCTGACGGCTCATCTGCCAGTACAACAGCCGGATTATTAATCAAGGCGCGAGCAACAGCTACCCGCTGTTGCTCGCCGCCTGACAACTGCGACGGCTTATGCCCCATTCTCTGCGATAATCCCAGAAACGACAAAAGCTCTTTTGCTCGCTGCTCAACCTCCGAACGGTTACGACGTGCTATATAACCCGGCAAACATACATTTTCAAATGCTGTAAACTCAGGCAAAAGATGATGTAATTGAAATACAAAGCCAATTTTTAAATTACGAAACCGTGCCAGCCTATCGTTTTTCAACTTAAAAACCTCTTGCTCATCGATAAAAACCTGGCCCTTATCCGGCTTTAAAAGCGTCCCAAGCACATGCAATAAAGTCGTCTTACCGGCTCCACTTTTACCGACTATTGCTACGATTTCACCTTTTTTGACCTCTAAATTTATCCCTTTCAAAACATGTAAATTGCCAAAACTCTTGTGAATATCTTCAGCTTTAATCATAAAACTAAAATTTTATGTAATACAACGACACGATATAAGCAACGTAAAAAATAAGCATTATCAATGCCTCAGTACGTTTAATTTTACGCTTGCCAAAGAAAATCATAAAACCTCCTAACATCAACCCAATGATTATCAAAGCGCTCAAATCCATAATAAATGGGCGATGATCAAAACTCATTGGCTTTATAAGCGCAGTAAATCCAACTATCGAAAAAATATTAAAAATGTTCGACCCAATGATATTGCCTACCGAAATATCCAGCTGCTTTTTAATAGCAGCCATTACAGAAGCCGTCAACTCTGGCAAACTCGTGCCAATTGCCACAATCGTGATCGAAATAACCCTTGGGCTAATGCCTAATTTTTTTGCGATTCCCACAGCACCATCGACCAACCAATCTGCACCTTTTGCCAAACCCACCGACGCAATTATAATCAAAACCAAAGCAAGCCAAACAGACATTTTTGGTTCAGGAATTTCATCCTGATTGTCAGCCATTTGCTGCCGTGAATGACGTATCTCCCACCAGATATAAGCGACTAACAACAAAACCAGAACTAAGCCTTCAATGCGAGTTATCCGGTTGCCAAACATAAAAACAGCCAATAAAATAAAACTAAACATCATTATCGGCCAGTCGAAACGAATCGAATCTTTCTGAACGTCAATCGGCACAATGAGCGCTGTAATCGCCAACACAAGCCCTATGTTTGCAATGTTCGACCCAAGCACATTACCAAGTGCTATCTCCGGGCTACCTTTGAGAGCGGCGCTTATACTAACCAAAAGTTCAGGCGCTGAAGTACCAAACGCCACAACTGTCATGCCTATGACAAGCTTGGAGATTTTCAAATAGCTAGCCAGCTCTACGCCGCCCATTACCAGCAGCTTGCCACTTATAAGCAAAACTACTATGCCGCCTAATAGCAATACGTAATCCATGGTTAATCTTCTGGTTGATTGTAGTTTTTCCAGGCTTTATTTCTGAACTTGCAAGTCATATACATTGGGTCAATGTGAACGTAAGTTGTCTTGAGTTGCTGTTTGACCCAGTTGTCTAAAAACTGTTGTTTCTTATGCTGTAATGCCATCTGCATAATCAGCTGGTAATCCTGCTCTAAGTTCGCAACATGCGCCTCTGTACGCGATTTTATTTTGTAGATTTTAAATACAACCTGACCTGTTTCGTCAATGGTTTTGATCGGTTTAGAAATTTGTCCTGGTTTTAAGTTTTGAATGTCGAATTTGATCGTTGGTGGTAAATCACTAAGTTTTAATTTAGAAGAACCAGTCATCGGATCATAAAGCAAACCACCGCTATTACGTGTTTGTTCGTCGTCGGAGAATCTCATAGCAGCCTGTTCGAAAGTCAGTGAATCGTTGATTATCAAGTTATAAATGCTGTCAGCACGGCGCTTAGCTGCCTGTATTTCTTGTGGTGTAGGCTTTGGCACGATTAAGATATGACGAACATTTACACGGTCGCCTTTGCGGTCAATCAGTTGAATGATGTGATACCCGTATTTTGTTTTAACCACTTTTGAAACCTGCCCAGGCTTTAGAGAAAAAGCTACTGCAGCAAACTCTGGCACCAGTTCAGCTCGCGACATATAACCTAATTCGCCACCTTTAGAAGCGCTCCCAGGGTCGTCGGAATAAAGAATCGCCAGGGTCTGAAATTTCATTTTGCCCGATAAAACCTGTTCACGCATTTTGTTCAGTCTATCGATAATTTGTTGCTCTTGTTCTTTAGTGATTTTAGGCTTTATTACGATTTGTTCTACTTCCACTGTAGCATCTACGATTGGCAGGCTATCTTTTGGCAGTGAGTTGTAATAATCGCTTACTTCAGACGGTGTAATTTTTATGTCTTTTGTCAGTTTCTGCTCCATTTTTTGTGCGCGAATCTGGTCTTTCAAAATCTTTTTCAAATCTTCTTTGATTTCGTAAATCGATTTGTGAAAATAATTCTCCAGTTTGGTTACTCCGCCCATTTGCTGGATAAAAATCTGTAAACGTGCGTCCAATTCCTGTTCTACTTCGTCGTCAGTTGCATAAACACTATCGATATCTGCCTGGTTTAGTAATAATTTTTGAAACAGCAAATCCTCCAAAATCTGGCATTTCAAATCGTGACCATTTTGGCCGTGTGCCAGCATCTGGGAATATTGTGCTTCGATGTCTGACTGCAGAATAATTCTATCGCCTACACGAGCCACCACCTGGTCAACTATGAGCGTATCGTTCTGCGAAAAGCCAAACATAAACGTTAATACTGCGATTATTGAAATAAGTATTTTCTTCATTTTTGAACGTGTTTTTGTTTTGTTTAAAAAAGTTTTAGTCAAAAATTTTCACGTTGCCTTTACCCACTGCTTCGTCATAAAGCTTTTTCTCTATCGTACTGATTAACAATTCAATTCGATGATTTAAAATTATACGTTTAATATCGTTCTGGCATAAAGTCAAAGGCTTATAATCGCCTTTAAGCTTGTAGTCTGTGATTCGTAAAAAATAGTAATAATTATCGTCCTGGGTTTGCAAATAGCTTTGATTTTTCAAAAAATACGCTGGGTCTGAAATAACATAAGGTATATTTGCCATAATTTCATTAAAATAACGCCAATCCGTACGAAAATCAACGAAACTTCCTTTTGAGTTGATCACCAAATTACGCAAATTATCAATGTTTTCTACGTCCTGAGTAAAAGCAAGACTTCTTATTTCGCCTAAATTTTCAGATTCAAGAGGCACTTTGAACCAAAAACCGCGTATAACAGGCTGCTGTAAAATAAAATCTTTTTTGTGCCGCTCGTAATATTCATTTATCAAGTCCAGCGAAACATTCGTGTCTAATTTCTGTTCAATCAGTTTATTACGAAAAGCTGTGATTAACAACGAATTTTTATACTGCATAACGCGCTTGTTAATCTGGTCTAACTGCTGTTTGTCAATGTATTTTTGGGCTAAAGTAGCCATTAATTGCTCTTCAACCCACGAATTTATGTATCTTTCTGCATACAAAGCACTATCCGACGCACTAACGCCTTTGGGAATAACACTCTGAACCTCACTTTTTAATAAATATTTGTCAAAAACCTTGGCTACTGGCTTATCGTTAGGTTTACGATGTTCCGAACCAGACCTGTTACATGCCACTATAACCAATAAAACTGCGACGATAAACATTAATTTTCGCATGACTACTTATGTTTTTCTAACTGATTTTGAATTTTGGCTAAAGTTTGGTAATTAATTTCAACTTTGTAGCGGCGACGTAGCTGCTTTACCCATTGCTTTTCCAGATAATCCTGGTAATCAGCGACAACTATTCCCCGAATATGTGGAAACTTACGATTGAAAACTATCAACATCCAGCGTCCATTATCTGATTTTGTTATTACGAAACGTTTTCTGTGCTTTAGTTTAAAAACAAAGCCATATTCATGGTCCGACGGAGAAATTAGCTTTTGCTGCTTAAACACCAGGTTTGTATCATTAATGGCTTTGACCAAATTCGAGTCAACGTCAATGTTTTTGAATTTTCGAAGTGCTTTGACAGCCTTTTTAATTGCTGGCATTGTACCCTGGTAAACCGAAACATACTCCAGGGTATCGTATTTAGCTTTGTTCTTTTTGTAAAATCGCTTCAGTCCTGCAGAATCTTCAGCTGCTTTTTTCCAGACCTTATCATTAGAAATATTAAACAGCAGTAAGCCATCGTAAAATTCTTTTGCAAGGCGTCCAAAATCCGAATTTTGATTCTTTGCCAATCGCAAAGCATAATGCTCTTTAACCTGCTGCTCGACAAATCGATTATATTGATTAGCAATGTATTTCTTGAGATTTTTGCTTAAAGTTGGCCGCTGGTTTTTCAACAAATAACGGGCAAAATCTGCGTTTGTGTAAATCTCACCATCTAATTTGAACAAAACTGTATTATCGTGAATTAGAGTAGTATCCTGCCATTTTCCTTCCAGAATATCAGGTGGCACTTTTTTATAAAACTCGTCCAACGTGCCTATCATCTTATAATGATAAGCTTTTTTCAACGAGTCTATTGTGTAATTGTAAACTTGCTTATAAATGCCAGTGGATTTAAGATTTTTCAAAATATTCTGTTTTTCATGTTCAAAATCCTGTAAATTCCTGCGTCCAAGCAATTTTATGTAATGAATACCTATTCTGGTACGAACCCACGTTGTATCTCCGATATTTTTAAGGCTAAAAGCAGCTTTTTCAAATTCAGGAATCGTCCGTCCCACAGTTATCCAGCCTAAATCGCCATTATGTCGGGCTGAACGGTAATCATCTGAAAACAGACGGGCAACTTCTCCAAATTTTTTCCCTGCATGCAGCATAGAATCGATCATCTGGACTTTTTTATATGCCTTTATCGAATCCTCTTTTTCTGCTTTCAACGGCAAAGCAACATAAATCTGCGCAACGTGGACCTCGCCAGAATAAGGCCGCTCATCTGTCTTTTTTATCAAATAATAGTAATTACCAAAACGAATAGGCATGGAAATATCCCCAACTTTACTTTTCCACAAAAAATTACTTATTTGCGGCGGCAAGCCAAAAACTGTAACATAACCAGCATCGCCTTTATCTATAAAACGACGCTTAGAATCCGAGTAAGACAATATCAATTTAGTGAAATCCTCCCCATTCAAAGCCTGCTGCCGAATTTTCATTAATAATGTATAAATCGAAGCAGTATCTTGTGGTCTGGCATTAGGCGGTATTTGCTTTGCCAGATACGAAAACCTTACCTCCTTTTTCATACGGTTGTAATACTCGTGAAGCAACTGGTTCTCTTTGCTTTTACTGTAAAAATATGGCTTGGCTGCTTCAACTAAATACTTATGATATTCCGCCTTGAAAGCGGAATCTTTGTTATAGCCCTCTTTGAGAGCCTCGTAAACTTTAAGTTTGTAATTTATGAACAGGTTTAAATAATCTTTCAAAGGCAGGGAATCCTGACCACGGTTATTTTTTTTGTAAACATACAAAAACTCATCTGCATAAACTGGCATTGTGTCGATTTTGAGCAAAACCTCATGCTGCGAAAAACCTAAATAACCCAAAAAAATCAAAAGAATTAAAATACTCCGTTTCATTTTCGTTGTAATTTCTGTTTTTTAGTCAAACAAAATTAAAAATTACTCACATGTAAAAAAATTATTGAGCTTTTTTTAAACTTCAATTTTCTAAAGATTTTCTAATTTTGAACTACTGAATCGTTAGTTTTATTGCAGCAAATGTTTGGACTGGTCGATGCAAATAACTTTTTTGCCTCATGCGAACGAGTTTTTAACCCAAAACTTATAAATAAACCCGTTGTTGTCCTGTCCAACAACGACGGGTGTATTATTGCACGTAGCCAGGAAGCTAAAGACCTGGGAATCAAGATGGGCGAACCATATTTTAAGGTCGAAAAATTCTTGAAAAAACATAATGTCTTTGTCTTTTCTGCTAACTATCCGCTTTATGGCGATATGTCCCGCAGAATTTTTCAAATTCTCCAGGACCATGTACCCGACGTCGAAATTTACTCCATCGACGAAGCTTTTATCGATTTAAAAAACTTAAATTTCACTGATTTAGACAAATTTGCCCGAGACCTGCGACAAAAAATCCTTAAATGGACTGGAATACCGGTGTCAATCGGCATCGGAAAAACTAAATCCCTTGCCAAATTAGCTGCTGAAACTGTCAAAAAGCAAAAAATACCACACGGAACTCTTATTTTAGATAACGACCAACAAATAACCGAAATCCTTAAAAATACATTGGTCGAAGACATCTGGGGAATTGGACGGCGTTGGGCAAAACTTTTAAACGCAAACTTTGTTTATACAGCTTACGACTTTGTTTCGCTTTCTGACTTTTTCATAAAAAAGAAACTTAATATCAACGGCCTGAAAATCAAATACGAACTACTGGGACAGCCTGTCTTTCAAATGCACGACTTGCCAGAAGCTAAAAAATCCATACGACGTAGCCGTAGCTTTGGACATCTGATCTCTCAATACTCTGATTTAGAAGAAGCAGTTGCTAACTTCGCCGACAGCTGCGCCGCTAAATTACGAAAACTCAATCAAATCGCTAATAGCCTGATGGTTTACATACGTACAGACCCACACAGGCAGGATTTACCACAATACCGTAACAGTTTTGTCTATACTTTTAAAACCCCAACAAACAGCTCACGAATCTTTATCAAGGCAGCCGTGCAAGCTCTGAAAAACATCTATAAACCACAATACAAATACCGCAAAGCAGGTGTTATAGCCCTGGGCATCGAGGAAGCTAAAGCCATTCAAATTGGCATTTTCGACCAATACAACAAAGCCCAGGAATTCAAACTAATGAAAGCACTGGATAATATCAGAAACAAATATGGACGAAAAAGCATCCACTTTGCTACGGAAATGGGTAAAGGAAACTGGCTGCCTCGACAACATTTTATTTCCCGCGCCTACACTACTGACTGGAACCAATTACCCGAAGTAAAATGATTAAACCAAATGCTATTATCTTAGCCGCTGGACGTTCCTCGCGAATGGGACGACACAAAGCCTTGCTTAAAATTAACGGGCAAACTTTTGTGGAAAACCTCACTCAAACTTTTGCTCCTTTTTGTGATAATATTTTTATTATTGTGTCTACAAATTTAGCTGATGATTTACGTAAATTTGATTTACAATTACCTAAAGCACAAATAATTATAAACCCAAATCCCGAAATCGGACGAATGTCCTCGGTACTGCTTGGATTAAAAGAAAATGGTTTAAATCCAGCGTTTATCCACAATGTGGATACTCCATTAATTAGTCCTGATACATTGCTATCTTTGATTAAAAATTATGATGAAAACAAAACCTTGATTCCTCAATTCAACGGGAAAACAGGACACCCTATACTTTTGGGACGCGCCATAGTCGAATTTTTATTGACCAAAGACTATAACCAAAACCTGCGAGAGCTAATTTACTCTCGTGATTATCAATTGATTAAAGTGAACGATAAAGCTATCTTGCTAAATATTAACACAAACGACGATTATACTAATTTAACAAACAAAAAAATGAAATAATTTCTTTAAATTTCACTTAATTCAAAATAATTTTTTAAATTGCTAACTAAAAGATAAAAACTCTATAACCATGAAACGAATTGCATTTTTACTGGCTATTTTATTTGCCATCACTTTAGGAGCTAACGCCCAGATCGACGAAGAGGGCGGTCAATTCTTTGGCGGCAGCCGTTCAATTAGCAAAGCTTACAGCGTTTTCGACTTTGGTACAATCCAGTCACCTGTTACCCACGAATTCATTATCCGTAACACTTCTCCAAATCCAATGGTAATTGCAAGCATTGATATGCCTGCTGGAGTTAGTGTTACTGTACTTTCTAAGACTATCAAACCAATGAACGAAGGCAAAATTATCGTTACTGTCGATCCTAAATACTTCCCGAAAAAAGGTGCTTTTGAACTGCCGCTAATCGTTACTACTAAACAGAATCTGCATAACGGACAGATTATCAAAACAACTTCTGTTTACAAAATCAAAGGCGTTGTCAAATAACAACACTGAATTTACTGCAAAAAGGCTGGACATAACAAGCGCAACTTACAATCACGCTAAAAAATGTAAATACCTCAGCCAGAACCAGCCGAAACAACAAAACTAACTTTGCTGCAAAAAGGCTGCCACACGGTTTTTAAATATTTCTTACGGCGTGGCAGCCTTTTTCGTTATTCTCCCCCGCCCCCGTCTTCTGCAGCTTGAGCGGTAATTCGCTGTACAACTCGATAAATCTTTTCCCAACGCGTGTCCAGCGTCGAAGCTCCAGTTATGTACTCAATATCAAGATGATCAGTCATTAAATACCGACGGAAATACTCCAGCCTTCGACGTAATGCCCGATTCTTTTTCAAACGTTCAAAAACTTGCGCAAAATAAACCCCACTATCGCTCATGGCACGAGTAGGCGGAAAATACTCCTTGCCAAACCAAAGCCTGCACAAAACATATCGCATTAGCTCAAATCCTTGCCATATCGCACGAGGCACTTTGCGACGCCCTGAAAAATCCACAATTATGACTTTGTACCCCAATGCCAGACGAAAAAGCATATCATCCGGTATCGAAGCAAATACCCGTTCCCACTTCTTTTGCTCGCAATGCGTTGATTGCACACGCATAAAAACTACCTGGTCAATGTCTAAATCCGGATTCCGTTCAAAATACTCAATTCCATTGGTCAAATTAATGTAAATTTTGGTGCGCTTAGCCATTTTTTAGTCAATTGTCTTTAAAAACCTTCGCAAATTTACAATTCTCAACGAAAATCATATAAAAACTCTCGCAACATCATTGGCGAACTGTACGATTAGTCCAATTTAGACTAACGAATTCAAAAACTTCGCTAATTGTTGCCACTTCTTACCC
>WFZV01000027.1 GCA_015489395.1 Bacteroidales bacterium | reverse complement strand
GTACTAGAGACAACAGACATGCATGGAAGTATTTTTCCTTACAATTTTATAGATAACGATACATCTAATCACAGCCTTGCTCAAATAGCTTCGCACATAAAATATCTACGTTCAAAACCAGGAGATATAATCGTTCTTTTGGATAATGGCGATATTCTTCAGGGTTCACCAAGTGTTTATTATTATAATTTCATTGACACACAGGACGTTCACATCATGGCGCGGATGTTTAATTATTTAAATTATGACGCAGGTACTGTAGGTAATCACGATATTGAAGCTGGCCACAAAGTTTACGATCGTTTGGTTAAAGAATTTGATTTTCCATGGCTTTCGGCTAACACTGTGCGCACTGACAATGGCAAACCATATTTTAAGCCATATACAGTCATCAATCGCGGTGGAATTAAAATAGCTATTTTGGGCTTAACCACCCCTGGTATCCCTAACTGGCTTCCTCCCGTTTTATACAAAGGCATGCGTTTCGAGGATATGGTTAAAACAGCTCGTAAATGGATAAAAATCATCAAGCAAAAAGAACACCCTGACCTTATCATAGGGCTATTTCACGCCGGGCATGATTATACTTACGATGGAGAAGATAGCACTACCTGCTGCAATGAAAATGCTTCGGTATTAGTTGCACGCAATGTACCTGGATTTGACCTTATTCTTATTGGCCACGACCACGACGTTTGGAGCGATACTATCGTAAATGTTGCTGGAGATACTGTGTACATCATAGACCCAGGTTCACATGCGAGATATTTAGGTCAGGTTACAATTAAACTTCGCTGGAATAAAAAACTAAAAAAATACATTAAACACATAAACCCGCAAATTTTAGCCGTGGATACAATGCCTGTTGACCAGGAGTTTATGAAAAAATTCCAACCAGATTTCAACAAAATAAAAAAATACGTCAGCGATACAGTTGGAATTCTCCTGCAGCCGCTTGATGGACGAAAAGCTTTATTTGGCGATAGCAAATTCGTTGACTTTATCCACAAAGTCCAGCTAAAAATCTCTGGCGCACAAATATCCTTTGCTGCACCACTTAGCTTTAACGCGTATTTAGACTCTGGAGCTGTAACCGTTGGTCAGCTTTTTAAGCTTTATAAATACGAAAACATGCTTTACACAATGCGCATGAAAGGCAGTGAAATCGACAAATATCTGGAATTCTCCGTAAGCCACTGGTTTAACACAATGCACTCGCCAAACGACCATCTACTAAAATTTAAACCAAACTCCAACAGACTGCAATACAAATACTATAACTTCGACAATGCAGAAGGAATAAACTATACTGTGGACCTGACTAAACCCGACGGACAAAAAGTAACAATCACATCTCTATCTAATGGGCAAAAATTCGACACTGCTGCATGGTACACTGTTGCTGTAAACTCTTACCGTGGAAATGGCGGCGGCGGACTTATGACTCGCGGTGCTGGCATTCCGTACGATAGCTTACAATCGCGAATTATACATTCAACCGACCATGACATCAGATTTTACATAATGAAAACTTTTGAAGCGGAAAAGTTCATTTTACCGTCTGTGGATTACAACTGGACATTGCAGCCACAGGATTGGGTAAAAACCGCAGCACAGCGTGATTGGCAAATACTATTTGGCAACGATAAAAACGAATAATTCTTTTGCTACTTTTCGTCCGTTGATTTTCTTACGCAAATTTGTTTCAAACAGCCGGATTTATTCGTAAAAAACTAAAAAACAGCAAAATCAGCATAAAAAAACGGCAGGCTGCCCGTTCGGGCAGCCTGCCGTTTTCGTAAATCTACGGTGGCTTAGTCAATTACGAGCCGCTCTTTAAACGGTAAAAAAGTCATAAAATCAACATGATGAACGATGTAAGCTTCGACAGAGCGCTTTACGTGGTCGCCTTCGCCGGCATGTGCAGCTATAATATGTAAAACAGGTGCCGGCACACCGCATTGCTCGGCCAATGACACACCGCTAAACGGGTGACGCAAAAATTTTCCGTAAGTTCCCTGGATTATATTGCCGTTTTCGTCTTTTTCGTATTCAAGCAACTTTCCTACATCAGCCAAAATCGCACCAGCAATGAGTACGTCCATATCAACAGGAAGGTCTTGACCAAAAAATTTCGGATATAATTCGCCCACAGCCTTGCTCATGTGGACAACAGCTTTTTTATGAGCCATAAAGCTTGTATTTGTCGGAGCTTTAAGAGTAAATGGTATTTTAAATAAGTCATCGGCTGTCAAAACACTTTTTTCCAGAGCCAATTCCCATGTTTTTGCGACTTTTTGCCTTAAGTCCTCGTTTTTAATCCAACTGAGTTCCTCGCCCCAGAGTTTTTCGACATCTTTATTCATACGCCTGACTTTTATGGTTTATTGTGTAGTTTGTTGTAAGGCTTTGTCCAGGAGTTCGATTTGTTTTTTAAGGTTTTGTACTTCTGTTTCAAGCTGTTGTATCCGTGTATAAGTTTCGGTAATATCAAAAGCAAAGAAGAGGATTTTAGTTATTTTGCCCTCGATATCATAAAAAGGCGTATAAGTAGCATATAGCCAGCGAACTTTCCCGAATTTTGTATAACGTTTAACGATTTTTTCAACATGCTTACCTTGAGCAACATCTTTAAGTATCTTTGCCAATTCTTCTTTTTGATCTCCAGCGAGTTCCAGGACATTAAGTCCAATAATTTCG
The DNA here is from genome assembly GCA_015489395.1 of Bacteroidales bacterium. Classification (GTDB taxonomy): domain Bacteria; phylum Bacteroidota; class Bacteroidia; order Bacteroidales; family S143-33; genus S143-33. The sequence goes on along the minus strand of WFZV01000027.1, from coordinate 3,084 downwards.
TCCAGTGTATATTCCATGACCTGCGAAAACAACTCATTTGCCGTAATTATCTCTCCATTAACAGTATATACTACGGTAAGCAGTGTATTATTTATTGCGTCTAAAATTCCCTTCATTTCTGCCTGACTCATTTTAAGTACTTTCTCGCGCTCTTCTAACTCTTTCACTTGCTGTTGTAAAAGTTGTTTAACTCGCTCAAGCTCTGCAGTTTGCTGCCTTAAATCAGTTAATAATTTTTCAGTCTGTAAGTTAACTTTTATAGTTTTAATTGACTGTGCGATCGTAAAAGATGCTTTATCGATAAATTCAATTTCATAATCTTCTAACTTATGGATAAATGCCAATTCAATAACCCCAAGAAGCTCTTCCTCGTAAATCAGAGGTTGAATAAGTATTGATTTTGGTTTTGTTTCACCAAGGCCAAAAACTATCACTTTATAATCTTCAGGGACATTTGTGATATACTGAGGTTTTCGTTCCAGAGCCACAGCACCGACAATACCCTGTCCCAGTTCAATTTCTTGCTTTATTACTTTGGGGTTGTCATACGCAAAAGCAGCTGTGAGGATAAGTTTTTTATTGTTTTCGTCTAATAAAAAGATACCACCTAAAAATGCTTTAGTGTAGTCGATGAGAGCTTGTAAGGATTTACTTGAAAGCAGGTCCAGAGAATTTTCCTCTATTCGTGTAGCTTCATAGATTTTTGCAAGTCCGGTATTAATCCATTCATGACGTTTTTGTTGCTGTTCGATAACAGCACTGGACTTCTTTCGTTCATTAAGTTCTTGTAAAGCAGTATTTATTGACTCTGCTAATTTATCGCTATCAGAATTTGGTTGTATCATGAAATCATATTCTCTATTTCTGATTTTTTCATGTGCTTGAGCTATTTCAACTAATCGCTGCCGAAGTTTTTCTAAAGCCTGCGTAATAACTTGAATTTCGTAAAAATATTCTAATTGAGGTATTGGAGCATTGATTTTGCCCTGATAAAGCTCAAGAATATTATCCTGAATTTGAATACCAACTGATGAAAGCTTCATTGTTAGCATTCTGAAAATGAAATAAATAATAAATGAAACTAAAAAAGCGACGAGTACTAAAAAAGCTATAGTTTTTATAAGAAGCGAGCTGATATTTGGTGCTGGGAAAGTAAGTCCAATTAACCAAAAAGTCTGCGGTGAAATCAATACATAGTTTATAATGTAAAATTTGCCGTGATATTCTTTTTGGATAGGTTGGTGAGCTTTCAAATTTCTGTATGTTTTCTGTACTAAAAAGGGATAAAGTTTGAATAAATTCTGTCCAATTTGCTGAGATTCAGGAAATTCATTAAGAATAAGTCCTTTTTCTGTAGAAATAAAAATCTGTGTTCCAGAAGGCAAATTCAGATAAGCAAAAAGAGGATTTATAAACTTAGAAGAAACAAAAATAACAACAATTCCCATGTATTGATCCCCCACGTAAATCGGGAAAGCCAGAGGTTGAGCCAAAATATTTTCGCCCTGTAAAGTGTAAATTGTAGGAACGCCTGCGACAGGTTGACGACTGCTTTTGGCTTCTAAAAATAGATGCGGGTTATTAAACTTTTTAAGTTCAAATTTACTTATGTTCACCTGTTGGTTAAAATCTTTGTACCATAAACCGTGGTAAATTCCATTTGAATCGACATATTCTTCGCTGGTAAGTCGAAAAAACATGTTTTCTGCATTAATGACATAGCCAATTGCCAGGATATAATCGTTTTGTGTCAAAATATCTTTTGATATTAGATTTAAATATTCATCAGAAAGATTCATATTAGAAGCTCCGGAATAAAATGTGGATAAATTCGAAGCAATAATACGTCCCAGAGCAAGGTTTTTACTCATATTAATCTTTATAACATTCTCTACTTCAATAACATATTTCGAATATTTATTAATTGTCTCACGTTTTAATCGTGGCTTTATCAGAATAAAAAGTATAATAATCGCTATTAAGCTGGCTACAAAGACTATAGAAATGAAAATTAAACTTAATTTTTGCTTTATTGTACTTTTCATCGAACAGAATTTTTTTCTACATGTTTGAGCTAAAGTTAGACAAAAGTAATTATTTGTGGAAATAGTAAAAAATCAATTGTTGGAGTTTGGTTGATAAATGTATGATTTATTGCGTTGGTTAAATTTTCTGATGTAAAAAAACATAAGCTTTCGCCGCTTACGCGGTCTTAATTTGCTATATTCCTGATAAAGCTGCAAATCATATTTTTTGAATAATGACAAAAGCGATTTAACATTAAACTGATAAATTTTTCCGGTGTTAAAGTCTAATATAAAATTACGTACTTCTCTATCGTTCTGGTTGTTAATCATATACGGGTCGTAATACCAATAATCATAAGGCGAATAAAAATTTCGTGTCCGTTCAGTTGCCATAAAATAACACAAAGCGCCTTTATTAGCTATTTTAGCAAAATCATCCTTCCAATGGATGTACAAAACACCATTATCGCTATATCCCCAGATGTCTTTCGTGCTAACAGTATGTTTACGACCATTGACAAAAAATGTAATAGTTTTACGTTCAACTAATTTGCTATAAAAATTTATGTCCCATTTAGGTATATCAGTCAAAATATTCTTTCTCGAAATTGGATTATTTGTTTTAACCTGTTTAAAATTCAAAAATATCCCATCTTTAAAATGAAAATTTCCGCTCAAAGGCACAGAATCCACAGCATTTAACGAATCCAGCTGCGCAGATGAGCGAAAAAACACGAAAATCAGCAAAAAAATTGTCAATTTAATTCGCATAGATTATCAAATTGTTTTGCTACAATGTAAAAAATTTTTTTATATTTTGTAAATAAAAAAATCGTTGAAAAATGGTGTTTATCCCTTTACAAATCTTAGGTGTTGTCATTACAATCGTAGTACTTGGCGTTATAATTTTTGCTTATGCTTTAATCAAAGCATCAAAAAAATCAGTGTCACAACAGGATAGCCTTGAAAGCCAGATCAGACAGGCTGTTTCAACAGCAAGGCGAATAAAATTTAAAGCACAATCAGATATTAATCGGCTTAAAATGTGGGCTAACGA
>WFZV01000026.1 GCA_015489395.1 Bacteroidales bacterium | reverse complement strand
TGTATCGTCAATTTGCTGGATAATAAGCTTTTCTAAAGGCTTTTTTGTGATTTTTATTAAGTCTGCAAAGTTTTTATAATTAACAGCAAGCAAAATAAGTCCAATTGCAATTATTAGCCATTCTTTAAACACAATTCCGATAATTATGAGCGAAAATCCTATTATTACTGACAGATAAAATCCGAACTTAAAATTCGGGTTAAAGTCAAAATATTTATGTTCAAAAAGTTCGATATTCGACATTTAGCATAAATTTTTGTCGAATTTAACCATTCAAAACTAAAAAACAAATTAGCACTTAATCTGCGATAAATAGAGCCGCCGCCCAAACATAGTCTGGGCGGCGGCTAAACACTTAAAAATAATTTATGTACAAATCAAATCAACTTTTACGAATCGTTGCATCTACAGCAGCAATGGTGGCCATATTTACTAATTCACGTACAGTACAGTTGATTTGAACAATATGAACAGGTTTTTTAAGCCCAAGTGTGATGGGACCTACTATTTCTGCCTCGCCAAGCTTATTAAGAAGTTTGTAAGCAATGTTACCTGCACTTAAGCTTGGGAAAATCAGAGTATTTACGTCTTTACCCTTGAGTTTACTAAATGGGAATATTTCATCACGAATTTCCTTGTCTAAAGCCAGATTAGCTTGTATATCACCATCCGCAATTAAATCAGGATATTTTTTGTGCAAAAGTTTGACAGCTTCCTGTACTTTACGAGCAGTCTCAGTATTTCGTACTGAGCCGAAGTTTGAGTATGACAACATTGCTATTACAGGCTCAATTCCGAATTTCTTAACTTCTTCAGCGGTCAGCTTAGCATTGCACACTAATGTCTCAGGTGTTGGATCCGGGTTAGCTGTTGTATCAGCTAAGAAAAATGGACCTTTTTTCGTCAAAACAATATACATACCTGCAATTGAAACAACATCTTCACGTTTGCCGATAATTTTCAGTGCAGGACTGAGTACTTCACGATATTTTGTTGCATAACCTGATATAAATCCGTCCGCCTCTCCTTGTTCGACCATCATAAGCCCGAAGTGATTGGGTTCTTTCATCCGTTGATAAGCTTCTTCTAATGTTAGTCCTTTTCTCTGGCGTTTTTTCCAGTATATTTCTGCAAATTTTCTTCTCCTACTTTCTTCTTCGCTGGAGGTAGGATTAATGATTTCGATACCTTCTAAGCTTATAGAATAATTCTCGGCTATTTGCTTTATTTTGTTTTCATTACCAAGCAAAATAACTTTAGCAATACCGACATTTTGAACTTCATGAGCAGCTTTCAATACACGGAAATGCTCTCCTTCTGCAAACACTAACTTTGGCTTATGAGGATTAGCCTGTGCTTTGAGACGAACCGCACGAATAATTTTGTTTTCATGCCCCATTCTCGTTTCTAAAATTGCTTTGTATTCGTCCCAGTCTTCTATAATCTTTCGTGCTACTCCTGTTTCAATAGCTGCTTTTGCTACAGCGGGAGCAACACGTGAAATAAGCCTCGGGTCCAGTGGCTTTGGAATAATATAATTTTTACCAAAACTTAAATTCATAACATTGTAGGCACGGGCAACATCTTCTGGTACATCTTCTTTTGCTAAATCAGCCAGAGCTTTAACAGCTGCGATTTTCATTTCAGTGTTTATCTTACGAGCATGAACGTCCAATGCTCCTCTGAAAATGAATGGAAAACCAAGAACGTTATTAACTTGATTAGGATAATCAGAACGGCCTGTTGCTATGATTGCGTCTGGACGGGCTTCAATAGCATCTTCGTATGTGATTTCAGGGTCAGGATTTGCAAGAGCAAAAATAATTGGATGTGGAGCCATCTTCTTGACCATTTCTTTTTTCAATACTCCGCCAACCGAGAGTCCCAGAAACATGTCAGCACCTTCAATTGCTTCATCAAGAGTGTGTATGTCTAAATCTGTTGCAAATCTGCGTTTGTATTTGTTTAAATCAGTGCGGTCTTTTCTAATTACTCCTTTGCTGTCCAGCATAATGATATTTTCTTTCTTTACGCCAAGTGCGACGTATAAATTAGCGCATGCTATAGCTGCAGCACCCGCTCCATTAATAACAACTTTTATCTGGTCTATTTTTTTACCAGTCAGTTCCAATGCATTTAACATACCAGCACTCGAAATAATTGCTGTACCGTGTTGGTCGTCATGGAATACCGGTATGTCAAGTTCTTCGATTAATCGTTCCTCAATTTCAAAGCATTCTGGTGCCTTTATATCTTCTAAATTTATACCTCCAAATGTCGGCGAAATTGCTTTTACTATTTGAACGAATTTATCGACATCTGTCTCATCTACTTCTATATCAAACACATCAATGTCTGCAAATACTTTAAAAAGCAGTCCCTTACCTTCCATGACAGGTTTTCCTGCTAATGGACCTATATTACCCAGCCCAAGAACTGCTGTTCCGTTTGAAATAACAGCTACGAGGTTTCCTTTTGTTGTGTATTCGTAAACTTTATGTTCATCTTTTTCTATTTCTCGGCAAGGTTCTGCTACGCCTGGTGTGTAAGCCAGGGATAGGTCTTTCTGAGTTGAATGAGGTTTTGTCGGGATAACTTCTATTTTTCCCGGACGCCCTTTGCTATGGTATTCAAGAGCTTCTTCGCGTGTAAATAGTGCCATGATTAAAAAATTTTTATTTTTACCAAATCTACGATTTATTTGCATTTTATAAATTGATTTACACAATCAAATTTATTGTTTATGAAGATAGGTTTTGATGCCAAAAGAGCTTTTTATAATTCAACTGGTTTAGGTAGTTATTCCAGAACTGTTTTACAAGTATTATCCAAGTTCTATCCTCAGAATGATTATGTGCTTTTTGTCCCCAGGCACAAGCGTGAGCCAAAGTTTAAATTAGATAACCTCTACCCTACTGTCTGGTCTGACCAGAGTTTTTTCAGTTTTTTTTGGAGGGCTAAAGGCTTGGTTAAAAATCCACAGTTTTCTTCGTTAGACCTTTTTCATGGTTTGAGCGGGCAAATTCCCATGTCAAAGTCCAATGTCCCTTATGTTGTTACGATTCACGATTTAATTTTTATGATTTATCCACAATTTTATAATCCCATCGATGTTCAAATTTACAAGTTTAAATCACAATATTCTGTCAATAATTCACAAATTGTAATCAGTATTAGTCAGGCTACAAAAAATGATATTTTGCGATTTTTTAACCTAAATGAAGATAAAATCCGTGTCGTTTATCAGAGCTATAATCCTATTTTTTCAAAACAAGCTACTGATGAAGAAAAAAAAATCGTTCGCGAAAAATACAGTTTGCCAAAACAATTTATTCTTTATGTCGGAACAATCGAACCAAGAAAAAATGCACTGCGTATTCTCATGGCAATGGACAAATTCAATATTGATTTTCCTATTGTTTTAGTCGGGCGCTTTAAATCAGCTTACAAAAAGAAAATTTTTAGATTCCTCAATAATTCTTTAGTTAAAAATCGAGTTTATTTTGTCAATAACGTAGAATTTGCTGATTTACCAGCTATTTACCAGCAAGCAATATTTTTCGTCTATCCTTCACTTTACGAAGGCTTTGGCATACCAGTAATTGAAGCTCAACGCTCTGGAGTACCTGTAATCACCAGTAACGTTAGCAGTTTGCCAGAAGCTGCGGGACCCCATTCTATACTCGTTGATCCGTTGAGTATCGATGAGCTTGGTACAGCAATGCTAACGCTTTTAAACGATTCGCTTTTGAGAAATCAAATGGCAGAAAAAGGCAAGATTTACGTACAAAAATTTTCTGAAAAAAATTTTGCCGATAATTTAATGCGAGTGTACCAGGAAATACTCGATTAAAATCCAAAAACGAATCAAGGGCGGCCATCGGCCGCCCTTGATTTATCTTAATGCAAACCTGATTCTAATTTAGCCTCAATAGCTTGCCGGTCATGTTTATACTTAAACGAAATCATGAATAAAATAGCTATCGTCAAAGCATATAAAGCAAAAACTGTCCATATAGCGTGCCAATCACGAACCCCATTTTTTGTAAACATGTCAATAATATAACCACTACCATAAGCTCCTATCATCGCACCCAGACCATTCGTCATAATCAAAAATAGCCCCTGGGCAGAAGCTCGTATCTTTGGGTCAGTTTCGGTTTCGACAAATAAAGAACCTGAAATATTAAAGAAATCGAAAGCCATACCATAAACGATCATTGACAATATCAAAGCTACTAACCCCCATCCTACAGGACTACCAATTGCGAAAAATCCAAATCTAAAAAACCATGCAAACATACTCATCAACATAACTGTCTTGATACCATAGCGTTTCAAGAAAAACGGAATTGTTAGAATAAACAGAGTTTCAGATATTTGAGATAACGACATTAAAATACCATTGTATCTTACAACCAAAGCGTGCGCATATTTAGGTATTTTGCTAAAATCGCGGATAAACGCTTCACCCCACAAATTAGTTATTTGCAAGGCAGCTCCTAAGAGCATAGCAAATATTAAGAAGGTTGCCATCTTTTTATCTTTAAGCAGCTTCAGCGCATCGATACCCAGAGCTTCAGAAAGAGTACGTTGGTGCCCCTTTTCAATAGGGCAATTTGGTAAAGTAAAAGTATATAAACCCAAAATAATTGATGAAATTGCCGAAAAATAAAATTGGTAATTCTTGGTTCCCCATCCCATTAAGTCAGTTATCCACACAGCTGCGATAAAACCTATTGTTCCCCATACACGGATAGGTGGAAATTCTTTTACCACGTCTTTGAAACCTTCTTTTTTCAGTAAACAGTATGAAATAGAGTAATTAAGCGAAATGGTCGGCATGTAGAGCATTGAGTAAAAAAATGTAGCCAAGCACAATGAACAAAAAGTTTTTGCTTGAGCCATAAAATATAGCAGCACAGCTCCTAACAAGTGCGAGACCGCATAAAGTTTATTGGGCCCTGTCCAACGATCTGCTATGACTCCCATTATACCAGGCATAAAAATAGATGCTATTCCCAGGGTCATGAAAATTGCACCAATTTGTCGCCCATCAAAGTGGAGAGTCGATGACATATATTTCCCAAATGATAACAGCCAGGCGCCCCAAACAAAGAATTGTAAAAAACTCAAAATAATTAACCTGATCTTGAAAAGCCCTTTATTGTCCATGATTGTGAATTTAGAATTTTTATAATTGTCCTTGTCGTCTTTTTATTTCGTCTCGTATTTTAGAGGCAAGTTCATAGTTTTCTTTTTCAATAGCATTTTGCATTAGTCGTTGTAAGTCTTCCATTGTAAGAGACCTTAAATAGTTTTCTTCCCTGCTTTCAGTTCTTTGGTCTGTAAAGTCGCTTATATTGTTAGTTTGCTGGTTTTTAAGTTTTTCTATGTCAATACCTTCTTTGTCTATTACGCTTTTATATGCGTAGATTGGACAGTCAAAACGAACAGCTAAAGCTATTGCGTCAGACGGTCTGGAATCTATTCTGTATATTTTTTTGTCGTATTCTAACACTATTTCTCCGTAAAAAATATCTTCTTCGACTTTTGTTATAATTACTTCTATTAGATTGACTCCTAAGGTTTTAAGCATAGTGTAAATTAAATCATGAGTAATAGGTCTTTTAGGTTGCAGATTTTCTAATTTCATTCCAATCGAGTTAGCTTCAAATTTGCCTATTGCTATTGGTAATCGTTTTGTACCGTATTTTTCTTTCAAAATAAGGATATAAGCAGGCTGGAAGTGTTCTGTATATGTTAAACCTAATATTTCTAATTCGATTTTTTCTTCCATTGTTTTTTAGTTATTTGTCTCACAAATTTATAAAAAAAATGCTTTTAGACCTTAATTTTTGTCTTAATTTCTTAGTTATTACCAACCTTTTTCCACTTGTAAAGTTTATCGTTTTTTCTGACTCTCTCTCTTACAGGGATTGAAATAATGTCACCCTGTTTTGCTGTTGTGATAGGCTTGTCATCCAAACGCATTTCTTTGACAGTATCTTCAACCACGCCTGTTTTGTTTCCGATGATTAAAATGTCATCCCCTACTGAAAGTTTTTCTGCCTGTACATGAACCTCAGCAACAGAAATGCGCCTGAAGTAATTAGTGATTTTTCCAACATACACTTTTTTGCGAGTAGCCATTGAGCCACTTACTTTCGCCCATTCACCTAATTTTCGTCCTAAGTAATAACCATCCCAAAAGCCCCGGTTAAAAACAGTCGATAATCTCTCTACCCACCTGTCAATTTTCTCTTTAGTATATTCGCCATTGCGAATGGCATGAATAGCTTCCTTATATACTTGTGTTACAGTTTTCACATACTCTGGAGGTCGCGCTCTGCCTTCTATTTTCAAAATGCTTACGCCAGCCTCTAAAACTTTATCCAAAAACCAAATCGTTGCCAGGTCTTTAGGCGACATTATGTATTCGTTGTCGATTTCGAGTTCGTAACCAGTTTCTTTGTCGATTACAATGTATGGCCTACGGCAGGTTTGTTGGCAGGCTCCCCTATTGGCTGAAGAATTAAATTCGTGCAGGCTTAAATAGCATTTACCTGAAATTGCCATGCATAGCGCACCATGTGCAAAAATTTCAATTTTAACTTTTTCGCCTTTTGGTCCTCTTAAATCGTCCCTGTCAATTTGTTCAACAATTTTTTTTGTTTGATTTAGTGTAAGTTCTCTCGCCAAAACCATTGTATCGCAAAACTGAGCAAAGAACTTTACTGCTTCATAATTTGAGATATTTAGTTGGGTCGAAGCATGTACACTTAAATACCTTTCTCTCGCAGCTGTCATTACAGCAATATCCGATGCAATTACTGCGTCTACGTTCGCCTCTTTGGCTTTGTCCAGAATTTTGTTCATCAGGTTTATTTCATGGTCGTAAATAATCGTGTTAAGGGCTAAGTATCCTTTTAGACCGTGAGCGTGGATTGTATTCATTATTTCGTCTAATTCGTTCAATCTAAAGTTATTTGCTGATTTAGCCCGCATGTTTAAATGTTCTACTCCGAAATATACTGAATCAGCTCCACCTTGAATTGCAGCCATTAACGTTTCAAAGTTTCCTACAGGAGCCAAAAGTTCAACTTTTTTCTGTGTCATTGTTAAATAGTTTTAAAATGTACAAGGTGAATTAGTGTGTAAATTAAAGTTTACTTTTTGTAAAATATAGTTTCTCTTTAAGCTTTTGAGAATTTGTATTCCGTTGAATATCAGTTGTTAGACTAAATTTACAAAGTTGATTTATTTAAAAAGTGTTAAAATTTAAACAGATATAGTTTTCATTTGTAAAGTTTGCTTTACAAACTTTCGCTGATTTTTTTTAAAATACGCTC
>WFZV01000025.1 GCA_015489395.1 Bacteroidales bacterium | reverse complement strand
GATTTTTACTTAACTTCAAATTTAAATTAATCATTTATACGCTATGAAACATACTTTTACTATACAATTTTTAATTTTTGCTTTTATATTATTAATTCAAAAAAACTTGCTCGGACAAACAACTTTACCTAAACTTCCTTTGACAAAAAGTGACTCGGCTAAAATTATCTTAAACGATAGTCTATCCGAATATTACAAAAAAATAGGAGATTACCGCGACGCCTGTCGCTTCCTGGAAAACAATGCTATGATCTTCTGGAAACATAATTATTACGACCCAGCTATTAAATATTACAAAAAGTCCATCGCTCTCAACAAAAAAATCCAAAATTACGATGGTATAGCCAAAATCAACACAAATTTAGCTCTTATCTATTCCGACAAAGCCCAATACGACAGTGCCTACAATTATTTCGAAAAAACATTAGCTGTCAGAAAAGCTCAAAATCAGAAAGTCGGCATTGTATCTGCTCTTATTAACGAAGCCGTTGTACTTAATAAACTGAAAAAATATGATTTAGCAGCCCAAAAACTGGAACAAGCGCTCGAATTAGCCCGAGAAATGAACGACATTAAACAAATGCGAAGTTGTTACGGCATGCTGGCAGAAACATACCAGAAAGCAGGCAACTTGCAAAAATCAATGTATTATTACAACTTTTTCAAAACTTTCAATGACTACGTAACCAATACAGAAATCACAAAAACTAAAGCCGAATTAGAAAAAGAAGCTTATCTGCGTAAAATTGCAGAACTTGAAGCAGAAAACCAAAAACTTCTTTTACAGCAAAAGCAAAAAGAACTAAACAAAAGTCAAAAAAAGGTTATAAAACTTACAAAAGAACAGCAAAAACTCCTCGATTCTCTCTCAAAAAAAGAAATGGTCCTAAAAATTTACGAACAAAAAGCCAGAATCCGTGAACTGGAAAACAAAGCCCTTCAAATTTCTGCAAAACGAAAAACTCTTGCCCTGTTCTTTATAGTTACATTGGCCATAATCCTAACAGCTTTCTTAATATGGCTTTATATCGTAAATAAAAAACAAAAACGATTACTCAAAAAAATCTACGAACAAAAACTTATTATCTCTGACCAAAAAGAAGAACTGGAAAACTTAGTCATGCTTCTCCAGGAAAAAAACACATTACTTACAGATAGTATAAATTATGCATCCGCAATTCAACAAGCTATATTCTCAAATAATCTTCCGTTAACGAATTTCGCTAAAGATGCCTTTGAAATATACTTGCCCAAAAATATCGTTTCCGGTGATTTCATCTATGTATCTAAATACAACAACAAATATTTCGTCGCTGTAGGAGATTGCACTGGCCACGGCGTACCTGGAGCTTTTCTCACAATTGTTGGATATAACCTGCTGGATTTAATCATCAAAGAACACCATATCGATAGCCCTGACCTTATTCTAAAACAGGTATTTATTAGATTTCACAATGTCTTAAACCAGACTAACACAAAAAATTTAGATGGTATGGACATTGGTTTGTGCGTTATCGACAAACAAAACAACACTATAGAATTTGCCAGTGAAAGCAATAACCTATTAATAGCTAAAAACAATAAAACACAATTAATCAAAGGCGATAAACATCCATTCGGATTTATCGAAAATATCTCTGATAAAAATTATAAGAAGAAAACTATCCAGATTGAAGAAGGACAATGGTTTTACCTTTATACTGATGGAATTATTCATCAATTTAACTCCGAATTTCGTAAATTCAATATAAAACGTCTTCAAAATCTTATTGCAAAAATTTCTGATAAAGACGGTAAAACACAAAAACAACTTATACTCAGCGAATTAGAATTCTGGAAAGACAACACTGAACAAACTGATGATATCACTATAATCGGCTTCAGAATAATCTAAAAACTAAATAACTATGAAAAATAAAAAACTTTTACTCTTAATCTTTCTGAGCTTTACATTTCTGGGCGTTTATGCTCAAAAAATACCTTCATTCAAACCAACTTATTACATTGATTCTACAGGCAAACTTTACTGGAACAAAGCTTTGCCAGCCTATATCTTCCTTTCTCCCAATACGAGTACTGACTCGGCTGTTATGCTTCATAGCCAGAGAACTAAACAATACGCTGATCCATTTTTCTTTGACTCTGAAGGAATTAACTTCATCAGAACCCGTTGGGCTGTTGATAAAAAAACAAAGAGAACTGTACCTAATGTAGAAATTCTCTGGGAAGTATATGCAGACGGACAAAATCCTTACACGAAAATAGCACTTCTCGACCCTAACAAATACATTAATAAAAAAACTATCTACTGTAGCCCTCAGCTTAAAATAACTTTATCTTCATCTGACCGTACAAGCGGAGTAAAATCCATATTTTACTCTATTGATTCGAGTAACTATAAAACATACTCACAACCGCTCAAACTTTCCGTACCAGGCTCACATAATATTAAATATTTTGCTGTTGACAATGTTAATAATGTCGAAAAAGTCCGACAAATCAACTTCATCTTAGACCTAAATCCTCCTATCTCAAAAGCTATTATTACAGGCGTACATTTGGGTAAAGACAACATAATCTCAACAAGTACTAACATCTTTTTAGAATCAAAAGACGACCTGTCCGGCGTAAAACAAACTTTTTATCGTTTCGACTCTTTACCATGGAAACCTTACAAGCCTAAAACAAAACTTTATTTTGCATTCTTAAACGACGGCACACACACTTTACAATTTTATTCTGTGGACAATGTAAATAACAAAGAAGATATTCAACAATTCACCTTTTATTTAGACAAAACCGCTCCTATTACAATTGCCGATGTATTGGGCGATAAATTTATTGTTAACAATAAAGTCTATTTCTCTGGGCGTACAAAAATGAAACTCACTTCTGTCGACAACAAATCAGGAGTTAAAGCTATTTATTACTCGATCGACGGTGGAAAATTTAAAAGATATACTGACCCATTTTACTTACCAAGTGTTCCTGGCTGGCATACTGTAACATACTTTGCTGTGGATAGCACCGAAAATGTTACGATCGACAAAATCACCAACAATTATTACCAATACCGCATGAAAGTTGACAAAATCTACGTTGACCTCAACGGACCTACGCTTAATTACAACATAGT
>WFZV01000024.1 GCA_015489395.1 Bacteroidales bacterium | reverse complement strand
ACACAAAACAGCCCGAAGTTACCATTCATCTTAAAAATGACGACAATTCCGCAGAATCCGCTGAATTCGAAGAACTTAATTAATTCTTTCCTATTTGTTTTTTAGTTAAAAACAATTTTTTTATGTTAAAGCCAAATTTAACACTTACGGGACATGAAAAAAGTTATTTTAGCCGTAATACCAGCTTTGCTTATCGTCATTATTTTGGGTTATTTCTCGCTTACCAGGCCAGCCAAAAAGCATTTTTCTCCTGCAGTTGACGCTATTCCTCAGGATGTTTCGTTTTTTATTGAAACGCAGAATTTTACGTCTTTTATCAGCAAACTATCGAAAAATAAAATATGGATCGATTTTCTCAAGACTTATGGGTTTAATCATATAAAATTTTATTACAAAAATGCTGTTCTTTTACTTGAAAATTATCCAAAAATTAAAACTTTAATCGAACAAAATAAAGTTACAATAGCTGTACGCCGTCAGGGCAAAAACAAAGTTAACTTTCTGATAATCATTAGCTTCAATAGTAACAAAGATGTTCGAAAATTTAATCATGCCATTGCACATGCTCTTTTCCAGAACAGAATAAAACCCCAAACCTTACAGTACAACGACAAAACTGTTTATAGCTTTAAAACTAAAGACGTTACTTATTACTTTACTTTTGTTAACGGACTTTTCATATTCAGCCCATCGTACTTATTTTTGCAAAACTCATTGCGACAAATTGCTTCAACCTCTTCACTGAACACAATACCAGAATTTAACCAAATAGCACAAAATGCCGGACAAAAAGGCTCTACTTCGCTTTACATCAACTTTAAAAACTTTAAATACGCTTTCATTAACCAACTTTCATCCTTTGGAATGAGCCAGTTCTCGCATTTCGAAAATTTTGCTTCATGGACAACTTTTGATTTGCAAATCTCCGATGACTACATAAGACTGCCAGGTTACACCTCAGTGGACGAAAAACTCACCAAATTCCTCAGAATATTTGACAGGGTCGAACCTGCTAAAGTTTATGTCGATAAAATCCTACCCAGCAACACTTACGAATTTCAAACTTTTAGCTTTGACGATTACGTAAAATTTTACCAAAACTATCAAAAATACCTGACAGCCAAAGACTTAAACACTAACATTCAAATAAAACTTAAACAAATAAAAGCTAAATACGGCATTGCCCTTGACCTGCAGATTTACAAAGCAATAGGAAAATCCATTACATTAGCTAAAAGCAAACAAAATCTCGCAAGCCAACAAATCTACAAATACATGATTATCAACCTCAAATCCGTTGGCTCGATGCGAGACATCATAAAAAAACTGATTACCTCTTATGCTGCTAAGAAAAATTTACCTGCCAAAAGCTTTACTGTCGTTTATCCTGGCACCAACATTAGAATTTACAAACTACCTGACAGCTCGCTCTTTTCTACTCTTTATGGCCAACTTGCCAACTTTCCATTTCAAAAATATGCTTTTTTCATTGACAATTACTTAGTTCTCACTTCTAACAAAAAAGCCATTAGCAATTTCATCAAAAGCTACACAACAAAAGATTTTCTCTTTGAACGACAGGACTATAAAAAATTTCGAGAAAACCTTACTCCACGCTCAAACATAATCTTTTACGTACACAAACCATTTGAAAACACTAAAATCAAATATTTCCTTACCCCCCAAACCCAGAAACTGCTAAATTCTAACTCAGAATTTTTCAATGCAATAGAAAATTTTGCTGCTGAATTTTATTACTTTGACAAAGTTTTCATTAGCTATGCCCTATTTAACTACAACCCACAGGTGGCTCATACTAAAGTTATCTGGACAAAAAAACTTCTATCACAAGCAGCAAATAAACCATTTATTTTCATCAACCATAACACTGGCGAAAAAGAGATTTTTCTCTCAGACCAGGCAGGAAACGTTTATCTTATCAATAGAAACGGACAATTGCTCTGGACGAAAAATATAGGTCAACCTATTGCTGGAAATATTTACATGATTGACTATTATCAGAACCATAAATACCAGCTTCTGTTCAACACAAAAGACAAAATCTACATTTTAGACCGTTTAGGCAACAATGTTGCCACTTTTCCAATTACTCCTCCAGCTGAAATATCCACTTCAATTAGCGTGTTTGATTACGAAAACGACGGAAACTACAGGATTTTCGTTCCATGCAAAAACAACCGCGTATATCTGTACAACAAAAAAGGACAAATTAACCCACAATGGCTTATCACCCAAACTACAGCTCCTCTCACCACACCAGTCCAGCATTTCCTTTACAAAGGCAAAGATTACATCGTTTTTGCTGATGATATCCACACTTACATTTTAAACCGACGCGGCGAAACTCGAATAAACGTAAAAAAGAACTTCCCTAAAGCTTCAAATACCAAATATTTTCTTATACCACAGGACAGTAAACATCGCAAACCAATGTTTGTCACGACCACTAAGTCTGGCAAACTTGCATTCATCGATTTCGACGGAAACGTCTATCTTGTCAAAATACCGGGTAATTTCTCTAATTCGCATTACTTCACTTTACGTGACTTAGACGCCGACGGCAATTACGAATTTATCTATGCCCAGGACGATCAAATTGTCATCTTTCAAGAAAAAGACGGAAAAGTAGTGCCTTACAAAACTCTTAAAGTTCAAGGCAAAATCAATAAACCTCTGGTACTGTATAACTTTGGTAAGGGTAAAATTAAAATCGGTTTTGTCACAGACCAGAATAAAATCTACCTGATAGACAAACAAACACGGCTTTATCCTGGCTTTCCCAAAAGCGGCTCAACGCAATTCACAATAACCCAGCTGATAAAAAGTAGCAACTTCAACGTATTAGTCGGAAACGGACAGTTTTTGCTCAATTACAAATTATAAAATCTTAAACCAAAACCGCTCTTTGTCCAGATTTTGCTCAGACAACTGTTGTTTAAAAATTTTCGCCATAAACTCTATTGTCTCACGAATGGGAATAAACTTAAAATCAGGCAGATAACTTAATAATTTTTCGTTGGAATAATACTGTACATCGCCGACATAATTAATGATTTCACGTGTTATTATCGGGTCTAAATGCGTGAGTGTCGAACGGATTTTATCAAAACCATAAGCTACTTTTAAAACTCCTGTGCTTAATTTATACTTAGGCTTTGGCTTGCCCAAAGCCTCTGCGACCATTGACAAAACCTGATAATACGACAAATTTTCTGCTGAAACAATAAATCTCTGTCCAAAAATCTGGCGCTCTGCCAACATAACCATTGCTCTGGCAACATCACGTACATCGACGAATCCCACTACCCCATCGATATAAACCGGCAAGCCTTTCCAAACCTGCAAAAAAAGCCGTCCTATCATTTTTTCTTTCCAATCTGCCGGTGGTCCTAAAATCACAGACGGATTGACAATTACGATATTTAGTCCTTCTTCCTGTCCGCGCCAGACCTCAAGCTCAGCGTAATATTTGCTCTTCGAATAAATCGAAAATTTTTCTTCCGGCACTGCGTAAGTCTCTTCTGTAATTTTACCGCTCAACGTTGATCCTAATGCTGCCACAGAACTGACATAAACGAATTTTTCAACCTTACGCTCAAGTGCTGCATTTACAGTATTGGCAGTCCCGTGTATATTTATTTCAAAAACGCGTTGTTTGTCCCGTGGTAAATACGAAACCATACCTGCACAATGGTAAACTTCGTCCACTCCCTCCATTGCTTCGTAAATTTCATAAGCATTTAGCAAATCTGCTTCTCGCCATTCTATGCGCGAATAAAGCTTCTCTACCTCATCCTCAGGCACATAGTACGAAAAAACTTTTTTCAAACTTTCGACTTTAGAGGTCTTTCGTTTTGTTGCTATTATTTTGTCATCGCCACGTGTTAATAGCTCCAAAATTAGATGTGAACCTACAAGCCCAGTGGCGCCGGTAACTAATTTCATGGTTTAAATTTTTCGACCTTTTTTCGATTTTGGTCAATATTTCTCTACAAAAATAGCAAAATTATTACGATTTTGCTTGTTTTTAACTTCGTTTTGTACAAATTTATTACTATCGTTTAAAAATTTTACTATTACCATCTATCTTTCAGACCACTTCGCACCGGCTTACCGCATTAATTTGCCGGATTCCTTTTTTGTTAGATTTCCCGGCTATTTGAAAAAAAAACGGCTGGCAAGCTGCGCTTGCCAGCCGTTATATCGTACAATTCTGTAAAATCAAATTCCCGTTGATTTATCGGGCAATGAAAAACGAAATAGAGCGTTTGGTATGCAATGTTTCGATTTCTGGTTCAATAGGATTAGCTAAAAATGCCACAGGATTTATGTGTTGGCCATAAAGACGCACTTCGTAATGCAAGTGCGGACCGACCGAACGACCTGTGTTACCAGTAAAACCTATAAGTTGTCCTTTATGTACCTTTTCGCCTCGCAGGACTAATCGTCTGGATAAGTGACCATACAGAGTTGTATAGCCATAGCCATGCTCGATTTTTATGTACTGCCCCGTAATTGGGTCATAGCCGCTAAAAACAACAATTCCATCTGCAGTTGCATAAACAGGTGTGCCAACTTCGCAGCCATAGTCAATGCCTTCGTGCATCTTCCATACATGCAAAATTGGATGACGCCGCATTCCAAATGAGCTAATGGAACGAATACTATCGATTGGGATTGGATGAATGTTCGGTGTATGCCTTAAACTGTCTTTTATTCTAATGGCTAAATCTTTGACCAAATTTAGTTTATGCTCCAAAACCATTACTCGGGCATAATCAATTCTTATTCGTTTGTAGTTCTGCTTAATGAGTTTTATTTGCTCTTGACCAAGCACGTTTCGACTAATTTGCCCACCAACACCGTAAGATTTTATTGAAAAATTGGCGTCAACAAATGGTTCGTACTGATTATCAAGTTTTTGACTTATCTCGTTTAATTTATTTTCCTGATAATTGATTCGTTTACTTATGAGTTTGAATTGCTCTACCCAACCCTGTTTTTGTGTATTCAAAGTATTAATTCTAAAAAACACAGACGAAAATCCTGCGATAAAGGCTAAAACAACTGCTAAAATAAAGCTTTGTCTGCTCATATAAACGATTTTGGATTTAGAAAGCAAAAACCGATAAGGCACAAACCTTATCGGTTTTGCGTCCAGCAAAGAAACAACAATCAAGTTTTTATGTCAATGATTTTTTAGAGACTTAACTTAAACCTTAAAATCTCTTAATTTAACACTTCTCTCATATTAATTTCTGTTAATCCAAGAGTTATCTGTCTTAATTTTTGAAAAAACGACAAAATTTCTCGATGTTTTTTAAATAATGAATTTTTGGGACTTATTTTGTTAACTTATTTTAACACTAAAATGTTTTTACTGCGGAAATTGCATTGTAATTCCC
>WFZV01000023.1 GCA_015489395.1 Bacteroidales bacterium | reverse complement strand
TCACTTATAATCCTTAGCATCCTGGCCATTACGAGCGCATGTAACAAAAATAAAACCCCAGAACAGAACCAAACTCCAAACTTAGACAGACTTTTATCTGACGCTCAGGTAACATTGGCACAAAGCCTCGGTGGCTTCGACGTGGCAATTACAAGCTCTCTCTGGCTACAACAAACAAAAGGCGACAAAGGCAAAGCACTTTCCCGCTACGAATACACTTATACAACTAAAGACGCTGATAATCTGTGGCTTACAATGTACAGAACAATCCACCAATTAGACAGCATAATTAATTACGCACAGGAAAAAAAGGCTTATTTCTACGAAGCAGCGGCTGATGTACTAAAAGCTATTGCCCTGGGCAACATGACAGACTTATTTGGCGACATACCTTACTCGGAAATCTACCAGACTGACTCTGCTCATTTCGATCCACAACAGCAAATTTACCAGGTTGTTTTTCAGCTACTTAACCAGGCTATAAACCTTATTAACAATGGCGACCCCGGACAAATTGAATTAGGCTCTGGCGATAAAATTTACAACTGGAACATGGACCTATGGAAACGTGCTGCTTACACACTGCTTGCCCGCTACCATATTCATCTGTCTCAGGTTGAAGACGTGGATTATTCGCAAGTACTCGCAGATTTAGACAATGGGCTAACCTCTAACGACCAGGACATGAAAGTTTACTTTTACCAATACGACGTTGACAATCCTCCGATTTTCACATATCTCAACAAACCCGGTGGAATTGTCAACAACATCAATTTTTTGCGAATGTTAGCCAATTACCAGGACCCTCGCACACGTGTTCTGGCTTACGATGGTTTTTGGGCGCAGCAAGATTCATATTTTCCGCTTGTGCAGTACACCGAAGCGCTTTTTATCAGAAGCGAAGCATACTGGCGTTTAAACATGCCAGACCAGGCCAAAGACGCACTCAAACAAGCAGTTAAAGCCTCGTTGGACAAATACTTAGTGAACGATACTGCCTGGTACAACAATTATTGCAATTACGTTGACACGCTCAACAACGACACGCTCATTTACGAGATTTACACACAGGAATATTTCGACATGGTCTATAATCCAGAAGCTTATAACCTCTGGCGTCGTGTTGATTATCCTAATTTGACACCGGTTACAGGCGATAGTATTCCGGTACGTTTTCCTTATTCGCAGCAAGAGCTAAGCCGCAATCCAAATTCTCCACAATGGGGGACAGATGTTGATTTGTACACGCCTGTTTGGTGGGATAGATAGTTTTTTGTTTTTGTTTAAAACTTATTTTTACGTTCCAAATACCTGAAAAACAAGCAGCTACCGTCTGATTAACATTTGCGCTTAATTGTTGCCGGTAGCTGCTTTTATTTTTTATGTGCGGTAATCCTGTTATTCAACCAGGAGATCTGGCTATTCCAGCAGCTTTTTCTTAAGGTCGATATTTTCCAGCGGCTGGGTGTTAGGAATTTCCGGGGCCTGGTCAGGTCGTAAATTTCGCAAATCTATGCGTTGTTTTTTGACCTGTCGTTCAGCGTGATAGGACGAGCGAACCAGCGGACCGCTTTCGACATATTCAAAGCCTTTTTCAAGTCCAACCCGCCGATAATATTCGAAAACTTCTGGTTTGATGTATTCCTGAACTGGATAATGCTTTGGAGTAGGCTGGAGATATTGTCCGATGGTAATAATTTTCACGCCTACTGAGAGCAAGTCGTCCATAGTTTGCAGTACTTCGTCAGTTGTTTCGCCGAGGCCAACCATAATGCCTGATTTAGCAGTGATTCCAGAGTCAGCAATGTTTTTAAGCACTTTAAGACTTCTTTCGTAGGTGGCGCGGCTTCGCAGAATTGGTGTTAACCGTCTGACAGTCTCAAGGTTATGGCTGATTATTTCTGGTTTTGCCTCAATGACTTTGTCTAAATATTCAGGCACAGCGTCAAAATCCGGGATAAGCGCCTCAATAGTCACCCATGGATTGAACCGTTTAATTGTTTTTATGGTTAAAGCCCAAAGACCTGAGCCTTTATCCGGTAAATCATCGCGGTCCACTGAAGTTAAGACCACATGTTGCAAACCAAGCTGGTTTATAGCCTCAGCCACCCGACGCGGTTCTTCGTAATCTGGCGGCAAAGGTTTGCCTGTCTTTACTGCGCAGAATTTACAAGCACGAGTGCAGATATCGCCTAAAATCATTATCGTAGCTGTGCCAGCGTCCCAGCATTCGCCCAGATTCGGACATTTGCCGCTGACGCAAATTGTGTGTAATCCGTAAGTTTTCAGGACCTTATCGACTTTTGTAAAATTATAAGTTGTCGGAAGCTTGATTTTTAGCCAATCTGGCTTTCTTTTATATTTTATATTGTGTAAATCATTTGTACTCATGGCTAAAATCTTATCAATTTCTGCAAATGTAAAAAAGCTTTTGGATTTTTCGAATAAAACTTAAATGGGCAAGTCGAAACAGTAATTTTTGGAAAAAACACTAAATTTTTAAACATTTGTAAAACAAAAATTTTCGCTTCAAAATGGCAACAATTGGCCAGGTTATCAGTTATTTAGAAAGTTTTGCTCCCCGCTCATGGCAGGAGAATTGGGACAACAGCGGTTTGCACACTGGCGATAAAAATGCAATTGTAACAGGCGTTTTACTGGCTGTTGATTTTACGGAACAGGTATTGGACGAAGCTATTGAAATTGGCGCTAATCTTATTATTACGCACCATCCTATACTTTTCGATAGGAATGTAAAATCACTCACCGGTTCAAATAATTACGAAAGAGTCTTGATTAAAGCCATAAAAAACGACCTGGCGCTTTATTCAATGCACACCAATTTAGATGCCTGGACGAAAGGCATTAACTGGCGAATCGGCGAAGCCCTGGGACTGGAAAACATGCGCGTTTTTCTGCCGAAAAAGGGAGATTTACGAAAACTCGTAACTTTTGTTCCAAAAGACTATGCCGAAAAAGTCAGAAACGCAATATTTCAAGCAGGTGCAGGCGTAATAGGCAATTACGACTCATGCAGTTACAATGTCGAAGGCTACGGCAGTTTTCGTGCTATGGAAGGCGCTAATCCATTTGTTGGCGAAATTGGCAAAATCCACTACGAACCCGAAGTCCGTGTCGAGACAATTTTTCCAAAACATTTGACGAATCAAGTAATTTCAGCTCTCATTGCAGCACATCCTTACGAAGAAGTTGCCTATGACGTTTATCCTCTGGAAAATGAATCGCCATTGGCTGGCACAGGCATAATCGGAGAATTTCCGCAGCCTATGAAAGAATTAGACTTATTAAAGCTCATCGCTCAAAAATTAAACGTTAAAGTGCTTAAGCATAGCGAATTTATCAACCGCCCAATCGAAAAAATCGTAATATGTTCTGGTGGCTGTGCATTTTTAGTTGATCAAGTTATAGCTGCAGGAGTACAGGCATTTTTAATCGGCGACTCGAATTACCATTATTTTTTCAATGCACAGGGTAATTTGCTAATGATTGAAGCAGGCCATTACGAAACAGAAAAATTTGCAATTGATATTTTTTATGATTTACTTGTCAAAAAATTTAATACATTTGTAATTCGCAAAATAAGCAAAAATTATAACTTTGTTCACTACTTTGTAAACGAAGATAATTAATAATCAATAAATTACGTCTTTTTTAAACATAAATTTAAAATCAGGGAAAATGGCTGATACCTCAAAACAAACTGTCGAACAGAAACTTATCCTCTTGTATAAATTACAAACAATAGACTCAAAATTAGACGATATTAAAAGACTTCGTGGTGACATTCCACAAAAAGTCAGGGAATTAGAAGACGAAATCGTGGGACTTCAAACTCGTATTAAAAACCTGAAAAAAACTATTGAGACTTTAGAAAATTCTATCAAAGAACACCAATTGCTCATTACAGAAGCACAAGAACTGATAAAAAAATACGAACAGCAGCGTGATAACGTCCGCAATAACCGTGAATATGACGCACTTACACGAGAAATTGAATATCAAACATTAGAAATACAATTACACGAAAAACGAATCAAAGAATTCACAGAAGAACTCAAAGCCAAGCAAGAAGAACTTGAAGCCACAATGAAAGAAATTGAAGAAAAGAAACAAGAACTGGAAGAAGCCAAAAAAGAACTTGAAGAAGTAATGAAAGATACTGAAAAAGAAGAGCAAAAACTGCTTGAACTACGCAAAACTATCGAAGAACAAATCGAACCACGAGTCCTTAGAGCATATAAACGAATCCGTCGCGGTGTCCGTAACGGACTGGCAGTTGTACCTATAACTGAACATGGCGCCTGTGGCGGCTGCTACAACAAAATTCCTCCTCAAAGACAATTGGAAGTTGCTCAACATAAAAAAATTCTTAACTGCGAATTCTGTGGCCGTATTCTTATCGACGACTCAATTGTTAAAATCGTAGCCAAAGAATTAAAATTATAGCAAAAAAATTTGATTTATCCGGTTTTGATTTCTATATTGTATAAAAATAACTAAAAATTTTTCACAACTATGGTTACTAATAATCACACTCAAAATGAAAAACCAAATTACAAAATCTTAGCATATTCCGACGATTACATTGATGACGACGACATTTTAGACAGCCTGGACGAAGACGATATTCCTTTTGATGATGACTTCGATCTATCCGAAGACGATTTATTAGACGATCCAGACATCCTGGACTCAATTATGGACGAACTTACCGACGAAGAATTAGAAGAACTTTACCAGGAAGAATTAGACGATCTGGACTTTGACGATATGATTGACGACGATAATCTGGAAGATTTTGAAGATATTGAAGAACTTAGCGACGAAGAAATACAAGAACTTTTAGACGCATTCGACGAAGAAATAGACTTTGACTCTGACATAGAGCAAATTTCTCTGGACGACATCGACGTTGACGAACTTGAAGACTTTGAAGACATCGACGCTCAAATCGACCAAAACAAGCAAGAAAAGTAATCCAGCTTAAACATTTTTATCTAAAAAACTTTTACATTTTTAGACTTGCTTGCCGGGGCAAGCAGGGACTTGTGCTTTTTTCTGGCCTGTTAAAGCTCTAAAATCCGCCATTACAGCTTAATAGCCACAGGTAAAAGCCTTTGGCCTAATATTTTACAAGAATAATCTTACAGCTGTAACTGCTATTCGTCGAGACGCTGGATATTTGCGCCTATTTCTCGCAAACGTAATTCTATGTTTTCATACCCCCGGTCAATTTGCTCAATATTTTTAATTACGCTCGTGCCTTCGGCAGATAACGCAGCTAAAAGCAATGCTACGCCTGCACGGATATCTGGTGAAGTCATCACAGTACCACGTAAAGGGTGCTTACGGTCAAGGCCGATAACCGTTGCACGGTGCGGGTCGCACAAAATTATCTGTGCGCCCATATCCAGAAGTTTGTCCACGAAAAACAATCGGCTTTCGAACATCTTTTGATGAATAAGCACACTTCCGCGGGCTTGAGTGGCCACAACTAACAAAATACTCAGTAAATCCGGCGAAACTCCTGGCCACGGAGCATCAGAAATAGTCAGAATTGACCCATCGATGAAGGTTTCGATTTCGTAATGGTCCTGGGCAGGCACGAAAATATCATCGTCTTTTACCTGAAACTTAACCCCCAAACGGCGGAAGACACGCGGAATTTGGCCTAAATGCTCATAACCTACGTTTTTTATTTTAATTGGCGAGCCTGTAATAGCTGCCAGTCCCATAAAACTGCCGACTTCAATCATATCCGGTAAAAGTGTATGTTCTGTTCCGCCCAACGATGGCACACCCTCGATTGTGACCATGTTGGAGCCAATACCTTGAATTTTTGCACCCATCCTAACCAACATTCGGGAAAGCTGCTGTACATAAGGCTCGCAAGCAGCATTGTAAATCACTGTTTTGCCCTTTGCCAGCGAAGCAGCCATTATCAAATTGGCTGTACCCGTAACCGACGCTTCATCCAGCAGAATAAACTTTCCGTTCAATTCACGAGCTTGTAAAGAAAAGAGATTTTCTCGATAATCATAATTGAACTTTGCACCAAGCTCTGTCAGACCGTAAACATGTGTGTCTATCCTACGACGTCCAATTTTATCGCCGCCAGGTTTAGGCAAACGTACTTTGCCAAATCGCGCCAAAAGTGGTCCCATTAACAATATTGAGCCGCGAAGTTTTTTTACTCGTTCGATAAAATCCTCAGTCTCCATGTAATCCAGAGTAATGTATTTAGCTCGAAAGCTGTAACTACCTTTTTTTAAACGTTTTACCTCAACACCAAGATTTTTTAAAATCTCAATCAATCGAATAATATCCAAAATCTCAGGGATATTGTGAATAACAACCTCGTCTTCGGTCAAAAGTGTTGCAGCAATCACCTGAAGAGCCTCATTTTTAGCTCCTTGCGGAACAAGCTCACCTTCAAGCCTTTTGCCGCCTTCAATTACAAAAGAAGCCATGAACCCAGGTTTTAATTTTTACACAAAATAAAAATAAAATTTTTGCTTATGAACCAAGTTGAATAAATTTACAACAAATAAAAAATCCTAAGCTCATGAAACGTAGTATTTTCTTGATTTTGATAAGTTTGTTCCTGTTTACAGGAGCCTTTTCCCAACAAAAATTCGATACTTTATCCC
>WFZV01000022.1 GCA_015489395.1 Bacteroidales bacterium | reverse complement strand
GTTATGATCAATCTAGCCAAAATTGGATAAATTCGTCTTTAGATTCATTATTTTATAATAGTCAAAACTTAGATACTTTATTTATTCATTATAATTGGAATTCAAGCTCTTCTAACTGGCAACCAAGTTATAAACGACAATACAAATACGATGCATTTAATAATAAAGTTTTAGATGTTTATTGGTCTTATTATTCGTCTTCTTGGTATAAAAATACCCTGGACTCTTTTTATTATCAAAATGGTTATTTAATGCGTAAAGTAAGATATAGCTGGGATAACAATAATTCTAACTGGGTACTATTGAGTAGAGTTGATTATGATTATGATTTAAATGGAAATTTGACAGAAAGGACAAATTATGATAATAATCTTAACATAATATTTAAACAAAAATTTTATTATAATACTAATAATCTGATTGTTAAAGATACTTCATTTATAAGAAACAATTTGCAATATTATTCTAATGAGCAGTTTAGTTATGACAATTTGAATAATTTGATAAATGTAACAAAGCAAAGATATGACACTACTGCAGGTCAATGGATAGATAATATAGCTTTAGATTATGGTTACTATTCAAATGGTGATGCTAATAATGCTATTATTCCAGAAGATTTTTTAACATTTTTCAATGGTGTAAATTTTGTGAGTTTACCACAATATGCAATTTTGAGATTTTGGAACACCGATTCAAGCGCATGGATAAATTATTTTAAATTTCGCTATATTTTTAAGACGATTGTAACATCAGTCGGTAATGTGGCAAATTCTCAGCAAATTACGCTTTATCCTAACCCAGCAACTAATGTGATAAACATAAACTTGCCAGAAGAGCAAAAAGCAATGGTAATGATTTATGATGAGAACGGTCGTGTGGTTCGTTCGAGTAAATTAGTAACAGGTCAAATCAGTGTAAAATCGTTGCCAACAGGCACTTACTTTGTAGTTGTACAGGGTAAGAATAAGATTTATGTCGGTAAGTTTTTGAAGAAATAACGTATTTCTCGTTGAGTGTGCTTATTTTTAATGTATACGATTAATTTTTTGGACTATAAGTAAAGATAAAAGAATCGTAAATTAAAAGATTTAGGCACAGGAAAGGTTAATTGTCGGACGAGGCATGTAGCCGTCTATGGAGGCTGCATGCCTCGTCTAATTATCGCCACGGGGTAGTTTATTTTGTCGGGATAAAGTTGTATTTTTATACGAAAATTAAATGGCGATTGGCATGAAAAAAGTTTTACTTGTTTTAGGCTTGTTAGTTATTTTCAACTTTTTTGTTCAAGCCCAGGATTTTAGATTTTTAGACGTACCGGAGAAGATAATTTTATCGCATAAAAGCTCGAAAAACGTTGATTCTCTGTATGTTTTGGATAGTTTAGTGGTGAATGTGTTTATCTTTCAGAATAATTTTTACTTTGTCGTACCATATTATATTATGTATTTCCAGTACGACCAGAATTTGAATATTTTAGATTTTAAGACTTCTGTACTTATCGGCACAAGGTATGATACAGTTATGCATACTTTTTACAGGTGGGATAGTGCAAATCGATTAATCGAAAAGCGTATTTTGGCTTTGGATAGTTTAGGGGGAAATCGTAAGTATAATTATTTTTACGATAGTTTAAATCGCCTGGTGTCAGTGCTTTATCAGAAGTATACAGATACTGTTTGGTTCAATTACAGGTTGGATTCGCTGTTTTACCAGAAAATTGATTCGCAGCAGTGGGTTGTTGAAGTCAAAAAGCAGTATTTATGGGACGATAGTTTAAGAAAATGGACGCCTGATGTAAAATTTGAGTATAATTTTGATACTTTGACAGGCTTACCGGTAAGTACCACAGTATTTTACTGGTCGTCAGATGCGTGGACTCCTGCTCATCTGGATTCGATTGTTTATGGAGTAGATAGTTTAAAGTCAAACGAGCAGTTTTTTACGTGGAATAATAGTTTAAGCGCCTGGTCTCTGGATTCTGAATATGTTTTTGATTATGATGAAAATAAAAATTTGATTCGTAAACAGCTGTTGGTTGTTACTGATACAGATACCATTGTTGAACGGCAAATGATTTATGGATATGACGAGTCGAATAATTTAAAAGTCGATACTTTACTTGTTTATAGTCCATCGTCTCATACTTTGCAATATGTCAAAAATACATATTACGCCTATGATAGCAGAAGCAATTTGCGGTTGATGGTGATACAAAACTGGGATACAACTCAAAGCCAATGGGTAAATTACCGCAAACACCTGGTCAAATGTGATACACTGGTGCCTGCCGATGATGTAGTTTTACCTGAAGACCTTGATTTAGGACTTTATTTAAATAATAAGCTCAATGAAGTTTATGTGTATAAATGGGATTCGGACAATAACATGTGGATTTATTTTTACAAATACGAACTGTTTTATACAAAAGTGCTTACATCAGTTAGCGATTTACCTGATTTAACCGTTTATCCTAATCCTGTACGAGAAGTTTTATTCGTACCAAATCCGGATTTTGTAGGGGCTAACGTGATGATTTACAATTTGAATGGTCAAGTTGTTATGACGAAAAGAATTAATCGACGATCGATAAATGTTTCGCATTTAAGTCCGGGAATTTATATCTTAGTAGTAGAAAAAGGCGGCAAACGCCTGGTAACGAAGTTTATTAAACAATAAATTTAAACCAAAAAATCATAAAAAATGTCAGACGTAATGGACCGGATAGAGCTAATAAAAGGCGATATAACCAAATTGGCTGTTGATGCCATTGTCAACGCAGCTAATAATAGCCTTTTGGGAGGAGGCGGTGTTGATGGTGCTATTCATCGTGCTGCAGGTCCGGAGCTTAAGGAATATAACCGTAAATATTTGAAATGGTGCGATACCGGCGATGCTAAAATAAGTCCGGGATTCCGTTTGCCAGCAAAATATGTGATTCATACAGTAGGACCAGTTTGGCGTGGAGGAAATAATAATGAGGACGAACTGCTGGCAAGCGCCTATCGCAGGTCTCTGGAGGTAGCTGTGGAGCATGGGGATATTAAGACTATTGCTTTTCCGAATATAAGTACTGGGGTTTATGGCTTTCCAAAGGAAAGGGCAGCGGATATTGCCATTAAGACAGTTAAGGAGTTTTTGGAGCAGCATCCAGAGATTGAAAAGGTTATTTTTGTGACTTTTGATGATGAAAATTATCGTATTTATAAGCAAAAATTAGGCTTGTAATGGTCATTTGTGCTTAAGATTTTCTTTTTTAATTTTGTACTAAATTTAATTTAGCTGTTTATGGTGTCGCAAGATGTTGAGGATAGCCTATCGAAACGATTTTTTAAATGGTTGGTAATTTTTCTTGTAAGTTTTTTGGTTCTGCTTTTTATTTTGTTTAAACCTTTTAAAACAAGCAATTTAGAAATAACTGTTTTTATTTTAATTCTGCTTTTTACACTAACAGCAGCTCTAATTGCCATATTTAATTATGTTGTCTGGCGAAAGGTTAAAAAGGCGCTAAGTATCTATTATCAAGGAAATTACGAGAAAGCAAAAGATTTAGCTATTAAGGCATATAAAATTAGTTCATACAGGGAAATCAATGAGTTGATTGAGTATATTGATTCTCAGATTATTGACGAAATTATTTCAGAACAGGAAAGACTTGAAACAGAGCAGACAGGCAGCGATTTTATGTACGATTTGAATGATTTGCAATCTGATTTAGAAATACGAATCAAGAAAAATAAAAAGTATAAGCAGGAAATCGTTGAAAAACTGGATGAATTGAACCAGAAATTAGCCGGGCAAGACATTGACCCGGAAATTAGAAAAGAGCTTAAAGATTTTATCGAAAAATATACAAATCTGTCCAAAGCTATTGATTATAAACTGCAGGCATATACGAAAATTCTGGATTTAATAAATCGGCTCAAACAGAACTATCACGAAAAAGAGAAGATTTTGCTTGAGCAGGAGGATTTTCGAGAATTAAAAGATAAAATCATGACTGAAGGTAAGGTGGTAAATGCTGATGAGGAAGAAGAAAGTACGGACGATTTTTACAAAAATGAAAAAATACTGGTGCAAAATATCAAGGAGTTTTTGGCAAGCACAGAGTCGATTGACGATATAAATGAATTTTCGCGCATTTACAAGGAATTTAACGAACGCGTGGATGAGCTAATAGGCTGATTTGGGAAGAGTTACTGACTTGCGTATTTGTGTTTTTCAATGTTCGTACGATTGTTGCAGATTATTGCTTAAGTAAGTGTTTATTATGTGGCTGAGTTCGCATTGTGAAGAAATTTGGTTTTTGGGACGAGCCGCCGAATACATTTGCGAGAATTATTTTGTACATTTTCGGAAATTGCCATTGGCGTAAGCTGATATAAGCCTATTTAACCGTAAAGTGAAAATCCAGGGCGCTGACCGCCCTGGATTTTTTGTTTCAAACGAGGATAAATGTGCAGATTTAGTGCGTAAAATCTAAGTTTTCAGCGAAAAAATTATTTTATTCGTTCGACGTCTTTGTCACCACGGCCGGAAACGTTGATAATTGCAAGAACATTTTTGTTTTTTAGCTCTTTGACGGCAAGCGCGACAGCGTGGGCTGATTCCATAGCAGGGATAATGCCTTCTAATTCTGAAAGCAGGTGAAATGCGTCGATAGCTTCCTGGTCGGTAATTGGGTAGTATTTTACGCGGCCGGTGTCTCGCAGGTGAGCGTGTTCAGGGCCAATTCCGGGGTAATCCAGGCCAGCTGCGATGGAGTATGAAGGCCGCGGTTGTCCGTTTTCATCGACAAGGCTAAGGGTTTTCATGCCCTGGAGGATAATTTCTTTTCCTAATGTCAGAGTAGCGGCGGTTTTGTCAGAGTCAATGCCCTGTCCTGCGCCTTCGCCAGCTATGAGTTTTACGTCCGGATCGTCGATAAAAGCGGCAAAAACGCCAATCGAGTTACTTCCACCGCCAATTGCAGCTACGACGTAGTCAGGCAGGCGACCTTCGAAATGTAGTATTTGTGCGCGAGCTTCGTTGCCAATGACGCTCTGGAAATAGCGAACCATCGAAGGGTATGGATGTGGCCCGACGACAGACCCGATGATGTAATAGGCTTGTGGATTCTGGATGTAGTAATTAAGTGCTTCGTCCACAGCGTCTTTAAGCGATTGATTTGCAGAAGTAACCGGAATAACTTCAGCGCCAAGCAGTTCCATGCGTTTAACGTTCAGGAATTGGCGGTCGTAGTCTTTTTTGCCCATGAAAATTTTGCATTTCATGCCCATAAGTGCGGCTGCTGTAGCGGTAGCAACGCCATGTTGTCCTGCGCCTGTTTCTGCGATAACTTCTTTGAAACCAAGGCGTTTTGCCAGTAGAACCTGTCCGATGGTGTTATTGATTTTATGTGAGCCTGTGTGGTTGAGGTCTTCTCGTTTTAGGTAGATTTTGCTGCCGACATGTTCAGAAAGTCTTTTGGCGTAATAGAGTGGAGAAGGGCGGCCTACGTAGTTGATAAGCAGGTCGATGAATTCCTGGTTAAATTGTGGGTCGTCCACAGCTTCGAAAAAGGCTTGTGTTAAGCGGTCGAAGCGTTCTTTGAGAATTTCGGGGATAAATTGTCCGCCGTATTGGCCAAAGTAACCGTCACGTGATATTTGTTTTACTGGTTTAGTGATTAATTGGTCAGAGTTCAATATTTTCTGGTTTAAATAATTTGTTACTGACATGGCTTTATGGTTTTAATGTTTTGATTTAAAGTTCGTTGGAAAAAGTTTTAAATGGATAAAGATTAAAAAATCGCAGAGAAAGCGGCAGATAGATTAATTTAACTTTTACGCCATAAGAAGTCGATTTTGTTAAACCAGCGAATGATGTATTGCATAAGTCGAATGATTTAAGGTTTAAATAAAAAAAGCGCCACAGGGAGTAACCTGTGGCGCTTTTGATCGCTTGATAATGGGCAATAGTCAGGTGTCTCCCTGCTCAGGTGCATAGTTTAACAGGAAGCCACCACCAGCAATTATTTACGAAATTTTTGCCCATAAATAAAAATTTTTTAGACATGACAAATATCAGGAATTTTAACCAAAAATCAAAAAGATTTAAGCGAAAAAATTTTGAATTACTGATATACAAAATCAGCTTTTTTGAAAAACCATGGATGTGCTTCGAGCGAATCGATGTATTGCTGTTCTTTGTTTGCTGGCACATTAATATAAAAAGCAGGCGGAATAGCCGGGGTTGTTTTTTGCTCTAATTTAAAGTATTGACAGGTAGTATCCCAGTCCACAACAATGCTGTGAGTAAGGTTTGCTAATTTAAGATTTCGAGTTTCGACCGTTGTGTGGATTGTGATTAGCGAATAATTTTTGTCCACGTAAGGCTTGGATTTGAGAATGCTGTCTAAAATATTATAAGCAGCAGGCGTGTCCAGCGCATAATTGATGTTTTCAGTGTAGTTGATAGTGCGCTGCAAAGTATCGGTTACGCAGTACGCAGCCAGGGCCATGTTGACAGTGTCCTGCAATTGTGCAACCACAATTCCGTGTAGAATTTGAGGTTCTGGTGGTTTGGGTTTTTCGAACATTTCACAAGCTGAAAGCAACAAAGCAGTAAAAATTGTTATGATTACGAGATTTTTCATAGTATTTAGTTTTTAAGGTTTTCCCAGATAAGAGCAGCGGCGCCGAGTATAGCTCCTTGTT
Organism: Bacteroidales bacterium; assembly: GCA_015489395.1. Taxonomy (GTDB): domain Bacteria; phylum Bacteroidota; class Bacteroidia; order Bacteroidales; family S143-33; genus S143-33. Next base: position 7,479 of record WFZV01000022.1, on the reverse strand, counting down.
TATCAAGAAGTTGTGAGGGTTTGATTTGAACTTTGTTTTTAAAAGCATTAAGCAAATTTCTTTCCATTTCATCTCTGGCAGTGGGGATTATGAGTTCGTGGGCATGGGCAATTCCGCCGTAAAGGAAAATTGCTTGTGGGTCGAACAGATGCACCAGGTCAGCGAGTTGCGAACCTAAGATTTGAGCTGTTTTGCGGTATGTTTGCAGAGCGATTGGGTCGTTGTTTTTAGCCAGTTCGAATATTTGTTTTGGGGTAAGGTCCTGTTTTCCGCCTAATTCTTTGTATGTCAGCATAATTCCGCGAATCGAGACATAAGTTTCAAGGCAACCTTTTCGTCCGCAGTTACACAGACGGCCGTTTGGATCGACCTGTGTATGGCCAAATTCGCCAGCCAGGCCGTGCGAGCCGTAAAGGACTTTGTGGTTTACAACGATACCGCTACCCAGGCCAGTTCCCAGTGTTAGCACTGTGAAGTTGTCGAGATTTTTTCCTGCTCCGAAACGTAATTCGGCATGAGCAACGGCGTTAGCGTCGTTCGTGATTTTTGTTGGTAAGTTAGTTGCCTGGTTTACAAGTTTTTCCAGTGGGACAATACCTTTCCACTGCAGGTTTGGTGCATATTCGATTTGTCCTGTGAAGAAGTTTGCTGTAGGAGCGCCAATGCCAATTCCGATTATATTGTAGTCTTTTGTCTGGTTGATGATGTTTTGCAGGGTTTTAGCAAAGTCCTGAGCTGTAGGGAATTGTTTTGTTGGATAATGAAAAGTTTTAAGTATTTGTCCGTCCTCTGTGACGATACCTATTTCGATATTTGTACCGCCTATGTCAATGCCTAATACGTTGGGTTTCATGGTGTTATGTTTAAAAGATGTTGACTTCAGGTTCTAATTTGATTTTGTAAATTTCAAAGACTTTGTCGATTATAAAGTTAGCTAATTTCAGGATTTGTTTGCCAGTAGCGTTGCCTAAATTTACCAAAACGAGTGCATTGTGTTGGTAAACAGCGGCTTGTCCCATTTTATAGCCTTTAAGTCCGAGGTTATCGATAAGCCAGCCAGCAGGGATTTTCACTGCGTTATTTAATTGGTACTGTGGCATTTGTGGCCATCTGTCTTTGAGTTGTCGAGCTTGTTCCTTGCTGACGATTGGATTTTTGAAGAAGCTACCAGCATTGCCAATGGTTTTTGGGTCAGGCAGTTTTTTGTGTCTGATTTGTCCGATAGTTTGTCGAAGCAGCTGCAAGTTAAGGCCTGGATTGTTTTTCAAGTGTTGTAAGTCTTTGTATTGTAGATTGAAATAAGGTTTTTTCGAAAGTTTAAAGGTTACTGATGTAATAAAAGCTTTGTTTTTGAGCTGTGTTTTAAAGATGCTTGAGCGATAGGCAAATTGGCAGTTTTGTTTGTGAATTTCTGTAAAATTAAGTGTTTGTAGGTCAAAGACTTCGACTTTCTCGATGATTTGTGCTACTTCAGTGCCATAGGCGCCGATGTTTTGTACAGGTGCAGCGCCAACGGTACCCGGTATAAATGATAGGTTTACAGCTCCGTAAAGGTTATTTTCAACAGTCCAGGCGACGAAATTGTCCCATATTTTGCCAGCTTGTACCTGGATGATTGTTGAATCGTGGGTTTGTGAGGTTATTTGCAGGTTTGAGAAGTTGAATTTAGTCACAATCATGTTTAAATCTCTGGTAAAAAGCACATTGCTACCCTGTCCTAAAATCAGTATTGGCAGCTGTTTGTGGTTGGCAAAATCAATGAGTTGCGGTAATTCAGATTTATTTTCGACTAAAACGAAGTATCTGGCTTTAGCCGGGACGTGGAAAGTATTATATTGTGTTAGGTCTTGATTTTCTGTAATTTGCATAATGCAGGATAATTAATTCCAGAGCAAATGTAGCTTAAATTTAAACAAAAATGAAAAGGTCGAGGCAATTTGATTTAAATTTCTAACTTTGTTATGGTTAAAGCATAAAGAAAATGGCAGAACAAAAGATTAAGGCATATACTATTTCGCAGGTTTCGATGGTTTTAAACGAGGCTATTGCGGAAAAATTTTTACGAGGTTTTTGGTTGGTTGGGGAAATAAAGAGCATGCGAAGCCGTCGTGGGCATTATTATCTGGAATTGGTCGAGACAGACCAGGCTGGTAGTGTAATGGCTAAATTGGACGTAATGATCTGGAGTAGCGAGGTAGAGTATATTTTTAAGACATTTGAGCTTGGCACAGGCGAGCAATTAGAAGTCGGCATGAATGTAATGTTTTTTGGATATTTACAGCATCATGAGTTATACGGGTTAAAATTTCATGTAAAAGACATAAATCCGGCATATACAGTTGGACAGAGTGCCATACAGCGTCAGGAGCTAATCAGGCGGTTGAGCGAGGAAGGAATATTCGATAAAAATAAACGTCTCAAGCTGCCAGTTGTAATCCAGCGAATAGCAGTAATTTCGTCGAGTACAGCCGCAGGTTATCAGGATTTTGTTAAACACTTGAGAAATAATGAAATAGGCATCAGGTTCAAGATTGAGCTTTTTGAAGCTTTTATGCAGGGGCAATATACAGAACAGACTGTGTTACAGGCTCTAAGCAAAATCGATTTACAAGCTTCAGCTTTTGATGTTGTTGTAATTGTCAGGGGTGGCGGCTCAAACATTGATTTAACAGCTTTTGACAGCGAGAAAATAGCCCGTGCAATAGCAGATTTTCCTCTGCCGGTTTTGACTGGTATCGGACACACCCGAGATAGGTCTATAACAGATATGGCGGCTCATACTGATTTGAAAACGCCTACAGATGTGGCAGATTTCATCATCACGCATGACATGTATTTTGTTTCGGCTCTTGTACAATTGAAAATGCGTTTAGAAAAAGCAGCTTTGCAGTTTCTATCGCAGCAAAAAATGACTTTGCAGAATTTGAAAAGTGCCTTGCAGTCTGGTATAAACGATTATTTCTGGCAGCATAAATCAGATTTAAACAATATCGGACATAGATTTCGTAACATACCACAGGTTTTGAAAAAACGTTATCTTGATTTGCATTTGACAATCAAAAGTTTAGAACATAATGCGAAAAATATTTTTGCAAACGAAAAAAGAAACCTTAAACGTCTAAACGAACAGCTGTTTGTAGCAATTGACAGGTTTTTTGAACAAAATCATAACTTTTTAGACAAAACAAAAATCATTATTGAACAAAACGATCCAGTAAAAATACTTAAGCAAGGTTTTACAATCACCTTAATTGATGGGCAGGTTTTGCAGTCTGTAAAACAACTAAAAAAAGGACAACAAATCGAGACCTGGCTTGAAGACGGCAAGGTCCTATCGAAAACTCAAAAAATAATACAAAACCCTGAAAATGACGAGAATAGGCGTAATATCTGACACCCATGGCTTTTTAGATGCAAAATTTATAGGGTTTTTCGACGGCTGCGACCAGGTATGGCATGCAGGCGACATAGGCAACATTGATGTACTTACGCAGCTGCAGAGCTTGTTTCCAGAGGTTTATGCTGTTTACGGCAATATTGACGATTGGTCTGTACGCGCAGAAGTGCCGGAGATTCAGAAATTTACCGTTGAAAATCGGCGAGTAATGATAACTCACATTTGTGGCGCACCATTAAAATATAATACAGCTGTGCGCCAACAAATCGCAGAATACCGACCGGATATTCTGGTTTGCGGACATTCGCATATTTTACGTGTACAATTTGACCAGAAAAATAATTTGCTTTTCGTCAATCCCGGTGCAGCGGGGCTAAGTGGCTTTCACAAAGTACGCACAGCCGTAAGGTTTATTATCGACAGCGACCAGGTAAAAGACATGAAGGTCATGGAATTGCCAAGGCGATTAAGCTGAAGAGCTTTTAAGAAACATAGCTAAGTACGATAACTTTCTTGAGCATATTGTTTTCGTCCAAAATCGGGGTGTAAACTTCGGAAACTAATTTGATTTTACCTTCGATGAGATATTGGACAGTGGTATTGACGACTTTACCTAATTTGAGGTTATCCCAGATTTTCTTGTAGTTACCAGAATTGATGAACTCGCGGCTAATGAAAAGCATGTGTTTAGTTCCAATAATCTGGTTTTTAGTGGTATTAAGAAGCTTGAGGTATTGTGCATTTGCATCGATAAAGTTTCCATTTGCGTCTAATTGATAGAAGCCGAGCGTGTTGTTGATAGCCATGAGTAAGTGGTCGATAAAAGTCTGCTTTTCGGCGAGTTCTTTTTCGTAGCTAATTTTGAGGGCTTTAAGCTCGTTTTCTAATTTATTACGTTCGGCTAAGACTTTTTGTAATTGTTCGCGTTCTTTTTCTAATTCTTTTTGAACTTGTTTAAGTTTTGCTTCAATTTTAGCGATATTATTACGTGCTTTACGCTCTTGTTCTTCAAGTTTTCTTGTTTTTTCTTCAGTTTCTTTTAAGATTCTCTGTGTGCGGATGTTAATTTTAACTGTAGCAATAGCAGAAGCGATTGATTCACCGATTTTTTCGACAAATTCTATTTGATATTTTTCGAATATTTGAAATGAAGCCAGTTCAACGATACCTAAAATTTGTTCATTGACTTTAAGCGGGACGATTAGCAAGTTTCGTGGTTTGTCTTTACCTAATCCAGAGGTGATAGTAATATAATCTTCAGGAATATCGTCCATGTAAATAGTTTGTCCTTCTAAGTAACATTGGCCAATAAGGGTTTGGCCAGGTTTAAACTTGCGTTTTAAGAATTTATGTCTATCGTAAGCGTAGAACGCACGGAGTTCGATTATGATATTTTCCGGGTCTTCGTCATTAACAATATAGATCCCACCAATATTTGCAACAGTATAATCAACTAATTTAGCGATAACAGCTTTAGCCAGAGCGTCCAGGTCGTTAGAATGTTCTCGGAGCAGTTCAGAGAATTCAGCAATACCTTGAGAGGTCCACTGTCGTTGTAAGTTTTCGATATGTCTAAGTTCAGCTTCTTTTTGAGCGCGAACAAGGTTTTCTCTGAGTTTTATTAAAGCATTACCCAGAAGGTCTTGTCGACTTAATGGTTTGAATTCAATGTCAAATTTGTTTTCAGCTAATCCCAAAGCAAATTTAGCAGCATTTTCCAGACCTTTACTTAGTTTTTCAATTAAATCATTTATAATGATAAATTCTTGACTTCTGACATTGTAAAGTCTATATCGAGGAATTGTGCCACGAACTAAATCGTTGAGTTGTTGTAGTGTAAATCGAACGTCGCGATTAAATGAGTTGATGAATAACTGTGTAAGTAGCAATAAGAGTACAATGATTGCAACTACAGAAAGGAAAATGAGATGTTGATAAAGAGTATTTCTCTGAAATGATTTTACATGAAATTGGTGTAATTCTTCAGAGATTTCAGTTTGTAAAAAGTCTATATTTTTGATGATATGTGATTCTAACTTAAAAATTTTTCCGCCTGGTAAGATATCAGCGTAAGTTTTAAACAGATTTTTAAAGTTCTCGAATGTTTGAGGATATTCAAATTCAGACAGATAAGATTTTTGTATAATAAACAGTGAATCAACTAAACTTAAAATATCATAGTATTGATTTTGGTTAGTTATTTTCCAGTTATCAACTACAGGCCACATATCGTGTTTGTAGTTGTAATAAACTTCCTTCTGGAGTTTAACAAGTTGTCGGTAAGCAGCTGAAGCGGTGTCTCTTTCTAAAAGCAACCATCGGTTAAATAATTCGTCAGACTGAAGAACAATAAGTTTTAGCTGTGTTAATTTTGTCAGGCTGGGTATATAAATTTCTGTTAAATATTTTTGTTCTTTTTGAACTCGTTTTAATTGAGCGTAAGTCAAAACAGAGATTAAAATAATTGTCAAAATCGCAACTAAATAGAAGATTAAAGATTTAGTCGTAACTCTTAATTTTGATCTATTTTGAGCCATTTGTCGATTTTTGAAAGAATTATTATTTGGTAAAATTAAGCAAAATTCATTCAAATTCAAAAGTAATAAATTCTTTTGAGAAACTAAAATGAATCATTGGAATGCTGTTTTTTTACGATTTTTTGCCTAAAAGTCTGAACATATTGCATTTGTAAGCTTCGACTCCTGGTTGATCGAAAGGATTTACTCCTAAAATGTATCCACTTATAGCGCAACTTCTTTCGAAAAAGTAAAATAGCTGTCCTAAGGTAAATTCATTGATTTTCGGTAAGTTAATTATAATATTAGGCACACCGCCATCGACATGTGCTTGCACTGTGCCTAAAAATGCGTTTTCGTTAATTTCCTGAATTGTTTTGCCTGTTAAAAAGTTTAATTCGTCATAGTCAACAGGTTCTTGTTTAATCTGGATTAAATCTGGTTTTTCATGGTTAAAAATAACTGTTTCAAACATATTTCGAGGTCCTTGCTGGATATACTGTCCTAAAGAGTGCAAATCTGTTGTAAATGTAGCGATTGCAGGAAATATACCTTTGTTGTCCTTACCTTCACTTTCGCCAAAAAGCTGTTGCCACCAGCGTTGGACGTAAGCCAATTCTGGACTGTAGGTCGTCAAAATTTCGATGTTAAAACCTTTTGAGTATAAAACGTTTCTCGCTGTTGCATAAAGTTCTGGCATATTGCCTTTGTTGGCAGATGAAGAATGTATTTCCATCACCCGAGCGCCGTCAATCAGTTGTTCGATGTCAAAACCTGCATAAGCAATTGGAACAAGTCCTACAGGAGTAAGCACAGAATAACGGCCACCAACATCGTCAGGAATTGAAAAAATTTTGTAGCCGTTATGCTTGGCTAAATTGAGTAAATCGCCGCCATGTGGGTTAGTGATGACTATTATACGTTCTTTTGTTTTGTTGCCATATTTTTTGTAAGCCAATTCGCGCAGCACACGGAAACTGACGGCAGGCTCCAGAGTTTTGCCGGATTTAGAGATTACGCAGATGCTAAAATCTTTATCGTTGAGGAATTGCGTTAGTTCATAAAGATATTTTTCGCTCAGGTTAAAGCCAGCGAAAATGATATTTGATTTTCCGAAAAACTGGCTTAGGGCAGATATAGTAGCTTTAGCGCCTAAGTATGACCCGCCTATGCCGATGACTATTAGGTAATCTGAGTTTTCCCGTAGTTTTTCGACGGTTTGTTTTATTTCGTTCAAAAGCTGTTTAGGCGTTTGCGAAGGCAAATTGAGCCAGCCTAAAAATTCTCGTCCAGGACCGGTTTTTTGTTCTAAAAGCAGGTTTTTCTCGTTGGCAATTTGCAGGACCTGGTCACAGTCTTGTGAATCGGCAAATTTGTATGTATGTTCTAAGTTTAAGCTGATAAGTTCCATGGCTGTTGAATTTGTGTTGTTGTCAAACTTAAATATTTTTTCGCAGTTACAAAATAAAAACGAAAAGTATGTGTTTAAGAAGATTTTAATATATGAATTTCCCTTTAAATCAATGCGATAATTAAAATTTTTAAATTATTTAAATTTTAAATTTG
>WFZV01000021.1 GCA_015489395.1 Bacteroidales bacterium | reverse complement strand
CAGTTTCTGCTGGCTATACCTTTGTGGGCTTTATATGAAATAAGTATTTGGATTGCTCGGATAGTGGAGAAAAAGCGGATTAAAGAGCTAAACGTATAAATTTTTCACATAAATGTTTAAATTTCTTGATTTTTTTATCACCGAATACAAAAAAGACGATCACCTGACTCAAAAACAGGCAAAGTCGTTTACTTTGATGCTATTATTAGGCATTGCCCTGGATATCTTGTATCTGTTAAGTAACATTTTCTTTACCCATAACACAATAAAATATAATCTTAACTTCTTTCTCAGTCCTATTTTATTTTTACTTATCATAGTGGTCTCGTTATATTTAGTTAAAATCCACCGACTTATCGAAGCAGGTAATTTTTCAATGACGTCACTTATTCTAATTGAAGCTTTCATTAGTTTTGTCAGTTTAAAAAATAAAGTTCCTTTCAGTTTTGTTTTTGCCGGCACGTATTACTATATGCTAATGTTGTTAGGCATAAGTGTATTTTTTACTTCTAACTTCTTTCTATCGTTAAATACTGTGCTAATTATTTTTTCAAGTATTTTAAATTTGATCATTGTCAAAACATACGCTACTCCTGAAGCACTCGGTCATTTAAAAACAGCAACTATAGATTTTCTGACAGCCACCATAGCCTTATATGCGATTCTTATTTTTAGCAAAAATATTGTCAAAAGTGCTTTTAATTTAATCGTCAAAGAAAAAAACGAAAAAGACAGACAAAACGAAAAACTCTCAGAATTATTCGAAGCTATCAGAAAAGTTGTTGTAGAATTAGAAACTTTAAGCAAAACCCTAACAACTATCTCAAAACTTATAGTAGAACGCTCCAGCCAACAAGCCTCATCAATCCAGCAAGTAGCTTTCTCGACACAAAAAATCAACGATGTAATTACAGAAACTTACACACTGGCGCAGCAGACTCAAGAAAATGCTTCAAATTCCTTTGAAAAATACCTTAAAAGCAAACAAATTTTAAACGAAACAATTGAAAGCTTTTTGAAAATAATTAATCAAATAAAACATATTAACGAATTTGCCGACAAAACCGAAATTCTGGCCATTAATGCTGCTATTGAAGCTGCACATGCTTCAGAAATAGCAAGTGGATTTAGTGTTATTGCACAAGAAATCAGGGAACTGTCTGACTTTATCAAACAACATTCTCTCGAAATATCCCAAACAGCGCAAATTTCCCAGAAAAATTCAACCGTTACACTCAAAGAATTTGACGAATTAACCTCTGAAATTCAAAACTATACCGAATTTATCCAAAACATAAGCCAGACCAGCCAAATTCTTTTCCAGGCTATCAAACAAATCTACAAAGAAACCTCATTGCTCTCTGAACATAGCGAGAAAAACTTAACATTAGCAGACAAACTTCAAAAAACTTCCGACCAACTCTCTGCTATCAGCAAAAAACTCAAAAATATGATTAGCTCCATCTAAGACCTCTTCTTTTTACGCAACCATCTCACTATTAAATAAATAACTAAAGCCAACAGCAAAAACGGCATCGAAGCTATAACCACAACCACAAAATATCCCAATACCTGCCAGCCCACCCAAAAAGCTTCCTTCAACGAGTCCCAAAAGGAAAACTGTTTATACAATGGAATAGGTTGCTCCAGTGTTAATTTTATCGTGCTATAAGCTGACTGCGATTGATAATACTTCAACAAAGCCTCCATCGATTCGATCTCTTCCTGCACGCGTCGCAAAGCCTCTGTGACCTGCATTACTTCAGAAACTGTCTTGCATTGTTTTAATAACTGTTTGTACTGCTCTGCTACTTTTAGTTTTATGTCCAAACGTGCTTTTATATCAATCACTTTTGCTGTATAGTCCCCTGTGTTTATACTCAAATAATTAACTTTACCAAGGCGCTTAATATCAGACAATAATGAATCAAATTGTCCGGCTTTTATCCGAATCTCAATATAATCATTGACTCCCGAAGAATAATTGTCAAGGCGCTCTTGCTCTATATAAGCATCATATTTATCAAGTAAAGACGTTAATCTATTTTTTATCATGTTTAAATCTTTAACCTCAATTGACATTTCAGCCGTACGAATTACAACTTTTTTTGAAAATTGCTGACCTTGTCCCTTAGTGTACGATTTTGGAATTTCTTTATTATTTTCTTTTTGTTCGGTTAAATCTGAAGTAGGTGGCAACGTATCGCCATAATTGATGTCTTTATGGCAGGAAACCAACACTAAAGCAATAAAGAGCGAAAAAAGTAAAATCTTTTTCATTTTTTATTTTTAAAAATAAAACTAAGAAC
>WFZV01000020.1 GCA_015489395.1 Bacteroidales bacterium | reverse complement strand
CTTATGAAAATACCAAACATTGAAAAATATGACTTCTCACATACTCTTATCAAACCATTTTTAGACATTTACCACGATTGGATTTTTAACCAGAGACATTATAAACTCAACAAACACAAAATTCCAAAACAGGGACCTGTGCTGGTAGCTTTTACGCACCAGTGTGCGCTTATGGATTCGATGATGGTACTTACTTTAACTAATTGGCAACCAATTCATTTAGCCCGTGCAGACATTTTTAAACCCAAATTGCAGCGAAAAATTTTGTTTTACTTTAAGATGATGCCAATTTTCCGAATCCGTGATGGACTGAAGAACGTCAGGCAGAGCCTGGAGACTTTTGAGAAAAGTTCGCAGGTTTTGAGAAAAAAGAAATTCCTTGTTATTGCACCAGAAGCAAACCATGTCCCGAAGCGCCGCGTCCGTACATTGAGCAAAGGTTTTGCGCGATTGGCTTTTAAAGCAGAAGAAGATAACGATTTCAAACTGGGACTAAAAATCTTACCTGTCGGGTTACATTACGAAGATTACTATTCTGCACGGATTAGCGTTGTCTCGAATGTTGGCGAACCTATTGATTTCTCAGACCTTTTGCCATTGTATCGACAAGACGAACAAAAAGCTTATCTTGCCTTACGCGACCGCCTAACAGAGGCTTTCAAAAAGCTTATTATCCATATCGAGGACCTGGATAAATACGAAGATTGCGAGCTTGCCCGTCAGATAGGCACATGGATTTTATCTAAAAAACAAAATGTTAAAGTTAGAAACGAAAAGCACAGATTTCTGCTTGGCAAGCAGGTTGTTGACAGGTTGCGCGACCATGTTAAGCGCAATAAACCGCAGCTTTTCGACAAAATCATAAATAGAGTCCGTGAGTATCGAAAAGCTTTAGAAAATCGCAAGTTGCATGACTTCACAGTGCGAAAAGACCAGTCTGTTTTCCGTTTAGTTCTCAAGGGATTATGGTATTTGATAACTTTGCCTGTGTTTGCATATGGCTTTGTATTTAATATTCCGATTTATTACATTCCTACCTGGATGACCAGAAAAATCAAAGAGCCGAGTTTTCACACTTCTGTAAGGTTTGTGCATTACATGTTTTTGTATCCGTTGTACTACATTTTGTTGTATTTTTTAAGTGCGCATTGGATACCGTCGGTTTGGTGGAGGTTGGCTTTTGTTGTTTCTTTGCCACTGGCAGGGGCTTTTGCTCTGTCGTGGTTGCGAGGAGTAGGCAAGTGGTTTGAGAAATTGAGATTCAGGTTTTCGTCGTATCGAAAGGATTTAAAGGATAAGCGTCAGAAAGTTGTTGAGCTTTTGCAGCAGGCTTTGTGATTTTAGTAAATCACTGAAACAGCGCCTTTTATCTGGTGCGTTTTGCCTTGTGATTTGTAAGTAATGACATAGATGTACGTGCCTTGTGGGACCAGTCGTCCATTGGAATCGGTTGCTTGCCATGGAGTTTCCACGGAATTTGTAGAGAATAAGAGCCGTCCGTTTCTATCGTAGATTTTAAGGTTAAAGTTGTCTAAAAAATTCGCATAGACTTTGAAGATCCGGTCTTGGGGATTGCTGCTGTATGGCAGGACAGTATTAGGTGCAAAGACCAGAGGCGGAGGGTTGATTTTTGCGATATTTGAGGTGGCTATTTGGTTGTCGCCTGTGGGGTTTTGTGTTTCTGTGGCTGAGATGTAATAAAAAAGCTGTGACGGCAGGTTTTGTTTGTCAATTAAACCGGTTAAGTCGTGGGTGTAAAACGTGTCAGTTGTGGTGGTTAGTTCGGTAAAGTTCTGGCCGTCAGTCGAAAAGTATATTATATAATATTGTGTGTGTCCTGCCCAGTAGTTGAAGCCTGTCCAGTGTAGCTGTACAGTTTTTTGTGTAGGATTGTCGAGGAATTTAGCAGTCAGGACCATATTTTTCGCAGTGTTTGAGGTGTCGAAGCCGTTGCCGCAGGATGAGAAGCTAATGAGTTTGTAAGTGTTTTGTCGGGTTTGAGGGTTTGTATCAGTAAGTTGTCCGTCGAAATCGCTGGTAAACGTGGCTATTGGATAATCGTTTTTAAACAGCTTGACTGTAGGCTTGTTAATGCCGGGTAGCTGGATTTTCAAGAATATTTGTAGGCTATCGGGAAAATTTGCTTTTATTGTGCTGATATAGAGCTGTTTTGGTCGCTGGGTGTGAGATATGATTACAGAAACCTGGTTTGAGTTGATGGAATCGATATGGCATTGGTTATTAGTGCTTTTCGTGAGGATAAAGGTGAAACGGTTATTTGTTTTTGGTTTAAAGATAAAAAAAGTGTCATTTGTTATGGTTAAAAGCTTTTTTTGCGGGGCAAGTAGCCAGAGTTTAACAGTGTCGTGCGGATTTTGCGGTTTCCAGGTTAGTTTAACGATTTGAAGGCAAGAATCGTATTGTGCTTTGAGAAACAGTGTTTTAAGATATTGGCTAAAATTACTGTAAATTGTATTGCCATTGACTATTTTGTATGAGGTCAGTACATAAACTTCCTGTCTGAGCCATGGTTTTGCTTCGGTGTTGTAAGTAGTTGTTGTGTCTAAAAATTCGTGTAAACCCGGGTCAGGCAGCTGTGCAATATTGTTTAAAGTGCCATCTACCACGCCATCGCCGTTCCAGATAATTCTTTTTACGATATAGCCTTGAATTTGTGAAGTATCATCAATCGTCCAGAACAGGCGGGGTTTGCTCAGGTTGGTGTCGATGGTGACAGTACAGGCTAAAGGTGTGGGAGGAATGTCCTGGGCTAAGTTAGATTTAACCGTGAAAATTGATATTATTAAAAAAATGATAATTCTTCGCATGGAATAGTGTTAAAATTTCAGCTTTAATTATAACGAAAAAGTTTACAAAAAATGACGAAAAATAGTACTGTGATTTAATCGAAAAAATTTATTTTGTCGTGAAAGTTCTGCGATTTAAAGTTAAATACAAAGTTGCATTGAACGGAGCTTTGAGATTTTAATAACAAAAAGATTTCAACATAATTTAGCAAAAAAGTTAAGTGCAAATAAAATCAAAAATTTCAAACAAAAATTTGCTAAGTTAATGCAAATTTGATAGATTTGCGTGCTGCAAAAATTAAACAAATAAAAAACAACTTTATGCACAAAAATCAGTATGAAACTGTCTTCATCTTAACTCCCGTTTTATCTGAAGACCAGATAAAGGAGACAGTTGACAAATTTAGACAATTTATCCAGGACAATGGTGGCGAAATAGTATGGGAAGAAAGCTGGGGAATCCGTAAATTAGCTTATCCAATTCGCCACAAAACAACCGGGTACTATCATTTATTTGAGTACAAGGCAAGTCCAGATTTTATCGAAAAATTTGAAACCCAGCTTGTCCGTGACGAACGCGTAATGCGTTTCCTTACTGTTAAGCTTGATAAAAACGCTATTGAATACAACGAACAAAAGCGTCGTAAACTTCAGGCTCAGCAGGAACAGCAATCTGTTGAGTCATAACCCATTGAAGTTAAACCTTAAAAACCGAAGCAAATGTCACAGCAAACTACTAACACTCAAAACCAACAGGAAGGCATAAGATACTTAACTCCGCCTCCAATCGAGTTTAAAAAGAAAAAGTACGATTACTTTAAAAAACACGGAATTAAGTACATCGACTACAAAGACGTCGAGCTGCTCAAGCGCTTCCTTAATGACCAGGGTAAAATTTTACCTCGTCGTGTAACTGGGACTTCTTTGAAAAATCAACGTCGTTTGGCCCGTGCTATCAAACGCGCACGTCAATTAGCATTATTGCCTTATGTTACTGATTTACTGAAATCATCTCAACACTAAAAATTCACTGCTATGGAAATTATTTTAGTTCAAGATATTCCCGGTTTAGGCCATCGTGACCAGATTATTACTGTGAAAGATGGTTATGCTGTTAATTATTTGATACCAAAAGGATTCGCTATTCAGGCTACTCCTTCTGCTAAAAAACAGCTGCAGGAAAAACTGCGCCAGAGAGCTAAAAAAGAAGCTAAATTACGCGACGAAGCTCTTAAACTCAAAGAAAAAATCGAAAGCAAAACATACACCGTTAAGGTCAAAGCCAGTGATTCTGGCAAAATTTACGGTTCTGTTACAAATATCCAGTTGGCTGATATCTTAGAAAAAGAAGGCATCAAGGTCGATCGTAAAAAAATTGAAATCGAACATATCAAAGAATTGGGTACATTTACAGCTAAAGTTTACCTTTACAAAGACATTGTCGCTGAAATGAAGTTCGAAGTTGTCGCTGAGTAATAAGCTTGACTGATAAAACTACGATTTTTACGATATACTGTAGGCAGGGACGCCCATCGGGCGTCCCTGCCTAAGTTTTTTATCGCACATAGTTGAGAATTTCATCGCTTTTCGTGCCATTCGGACAATTCACTGAACAGAGCGACGCCCATTGGGCGTCGCTCTGTTCGTTTTATGCTGCTTTTGTCTGTGTATTTCACGTTTTTGGGTTCTGCTGCTAATTTCTTGATTATTTGCGTGATAAAAAGTATTCAAGGTCCTGGGGCGTGTTGATATTTAGCAGCAAATCGTCTGTGTAAACCTGCGAATCTTCTGTTATTTCAACGTATTTGACGTTTAAAAGCCGTAAAAAATCTCGTACACGGTAATTTTGCCTCTGAATTTGCCTTTGGGCAATAGCCAGAGTTGATTTTTTGATTATCGAGCAAACCGGGTAAATTTTACCGTTAAATTCTGGTACTACAGCATCATAGCCATTGGCTTGCTGCAGCAAAAACTGGTAAAATTCAGCAGTGAGAAACGGCATATCGCATGGCGCAAACAGGTTAATCTCCGTCGTTGAAGCTGACAGGCCGGTGAAAATGCCACAAAGCGGTCCGCAATTTTTGTAAGTATCTGCGATAACCGGATAATTCATTCGCAGGTATGGACCGGGGTTGTTGGCATTAATCAAAATGTTTGGCGTCAGTTGCGATAGGACGTTGATGATATGCTCTATCATCAACGTCCCGTTGGCGTCGGCAATAAGGCATTTGTCCCTGCCTATTCGCGAGCTTTTACCGCCAGCAAGAATAATACCGGTAACTGTCATTGGCTTTTTAATCGTCTTTTGGAAAGCCGTTGTTGAGCTTAGTAGCTATGTACACAGCGATAAACGTTGCGCCCATTTTTAGTTGCGGTGGCACGCCGGGCATTTGATCGTCAATGTTCCACGATTTCCAGGCGTCGTCGCCCGACCAGATGGTTTTTATTTCAAACGAACCCAGGCGAGAGTCAGAAATTCGCCAGGAACGCCAGCCGTCGTCGTCTGACCATTGTGTTTTTAGTCTAAGGTTAAAATTGCCGGATGAAATTTGCCATTCGTGCCAATCGTCTGACCAAACTTGCTTGATTCTGACAGTCATGCCGTTGGCATTAAGCGTCCATTCTCGGTCGTCTGACCAGGTTCGGCGGATGTTTCCGTTGATACCGGGCAGTGAAAAGCTCCATTCAGAAATACTTGACGACCATTGGGCATTGAGCGAGCCGTCGCCTTGTTCTGTGCTAACTGTCCATGAGCGCCAGGCGTCGTCGCCAGACCATAGCGATTTAATTCCTGTGAAAATGATTGTGTCCATAGCAGAAGTTTTTTGATTGGGTAAGTGAGTTTTGGTGTTTTTCAAGGCAATGGAGGAGGGCAGCAGGTTGAGGAATAGAGCAAAGAGGCTAATTAGCAGAAAATTTGTCATTGTTTAAAATTTAAAATTTTGACATTAGTTAAGATAATTGTTTTTAATGTCATCCGCAATTATTTTTGGAACAAATTTGCTAACATCGCCTTTGAAACGGATAATTTCTCGAACCATGGTCGAGCTAATGAAAGTATGTTCGGGCAAAGTGAGCAGATAAACAGTTTCGATGTCGTGATTGCCCAATTGGCGGTTGATTTGACCGACTAATCGTTCGTATTCAAAGTCAGCGGATGTACGCAGTCCGCGGAGTATGTATTTGGCACCAACTTTTCGACAAAAGTCCACAGTAAGCATCTGGTAAGTTTCGACCTGGATTTTGGGTTCGTTTTCAAAAATTCGTTCTATCCAGCGTTTGCGTACTTCTAAAGGGAAAAAGCTTTGTTTTTCAGGATTTATGCCAATACCAATGATTATTTTATCGAATAAATCTAAAGCTCGCCTTACAATCATCTCATGTCCAATGGTAAAAGGGTCGAAAGACCCGGGAAATACAGCGATTCGTTGCATAAAAAGACTGATTTATAATTTTTAGCTAAATTAATTAGCTTTGTACAATCAAAAAATAAAAATCAGCAAAAAATGTCAAATTTAGGAGCTGATTTAAGCCAGATTTTACAGAATTTAGGTCTTACAGCACATCAATCAGAGATTGCCCGCTCGATTATTCTGGGGTTAGCTATAATTATTTTGGCCATTATCGGTAATTGGTTGACTCGTATATTGATAAAAAACGTTGTTGCGGCTTATAT
This sequence comes from Bacteroidales bacterium, assembly GCA_015489395.1. GTDB lineage: Bacteria > Bacteroidota > Bacteroidia > Bacteroidales > S143-33 > S143-33. The sequence goes on along the minus strand of WFZV01000020.1, from coordinate 6,621 downwards.
TAGACGTTCGAAAAATGAGTATGATGATATTTTCCTGAAAAAAGGAGTATTTAACAATTTATCGCATCTGGTTCCTGCCTTGATTTTGTATTATTTAGTGCCTTTAGCAACTGACAGTGTGGGCGTTATAAAATTTGTACGCGGCTTTTCGTATATTTATATGATTATTGCTGTTTTGCTGGTCACAAATGCTTTTTTAGATGCGGTTAATGATATTTACGAGATTATTTCAGAGAAAAAAGGTTATAGACTCAGCATAAAGACTTATATCCAGGTACTTAAGATAACTTTCATAACGATCGCTGTAATCCTTATTGTTGCGATAATTTTTGGTAAAAAACCGGGGTCGATTTTAGCGGGTTTGGGTGCTATGACAGCTGTTTTGATGTTGATTTTTAAAGATACGATATTGGGCTTTGTAGCTGGTATTCAGCTGTCAGCTTATGATATGGTACGAGAAGGTGATTGGATAACGGTTCCGTCGCGTGGCATAGACGGCGATGTCCTGGACATTAATTTAAGTACTGTAAAAGTTCAGAATTTTGACAAAACCATTGCTACTGTGCCGACTTATGCGCTTGTCCAGGAGTCGTTTATCAACTGGAAAGGTATGCAAAAGGCAGGTGGCCGTCGTATTAAACGAGCGATTTATATTGATATGAACAGCATTAAGGTTGTTACTCCGCAAATGTTAGAAAAATACCGCAAAATACCGTTGATTAAGGATTTTATCGAACAGAAAATTAAGGAGCTTGGCTATGACAGTTTTGACAATGAGCTGTCAATCCTTGACGGTAAGTCTTTGACAAATGTTGAGATTTTCCGTGTTTATGTTGAAAATTATTTGAGGGCTAATCTGCGGGTTTTCAAAAAGTATAAAAAGCAAAAGTTCGTGTATCAAGGGCATGAAGTTGAGAAATTTGTTATCGACGATGTTGATGAGTTTTTAGAAGGTCTTGACCGTCACGCAAAAAGCTATTTGATACAAATCGATGGAAAAACTGTGATTCGCGATGTGGACAAGTTTTTGATTAAGTATAGCGATTATTACATGCTGGAAAACAATTATTTGTACAAGATCCGTAAGGTTAAAAAAATAGTTATCCGCAAAGGCACAGAGGTTGAAGTCGAGGTCGCAGAGAAGATTTTGGAGCAGCCAGGGCTGTTTTGCGATGACCTGACAATGCTTGTACGGGAGTTGAAACCGACGGAAAAGGGGTTGCCTGTAGAGGTCTATGTTTTTGCAGCAACGACGGATTGGGGTGAATATGAGCGTATTCAGGCAAATTTGTTTGAACATTTGTTGGCAGTGCTACCGATTTTTGATTTACGTGTATTCCAGCAGCTTGGAAGCAATGATATAAAAATGATTCGCAGCTAATTGACTGTTTTTTAGATATTTGTGAGTGTTGCCTGATTTATGGATAAAAAATTATTAGTTTAATTGTTGCAGGAACGCAGTATAAATTTAAATTTGTGCAATAAATTAACAATCAATTTGAAATGAGGCGGATTTTTGTTGTTTTTTCTTTAGTTAGTTTTTTGATTTTTAATGCGTTATCGCAAAATCTGAATTTTCGTTACCAGTTTTCTTCAGATGTCCAGTTCTTGGGTTTTGACAAGCAGTCAGATGCTTTGTTTTTGTTTGATTGGGATTTGAAAGAGTTTTTGCTCAAAGATAATAAGCTTTATTTTGTTAAAAGTTTTAATCCTTTTGCATCAGGCAGGAAGTTGCTGTTTTCTGTCTCACCCAGTCGGAATTTGATTGCGTTAGCCCAATATGGTAGCGATGTAATAAAAATTTATCGTTTTTCAAAGGATTTGCAATTAGTTGATTCATTGCGCACAGAAGCTGAGATTGAGCAGTTAGCAATTGCTGGAGATTATGTTTTGGTTGGAGGTCTGTTCCAGGATACAAAGGCTATTCAGTTGTATGATTTGAAAACAAAGCGTGTTTTAGCAGGTGATTTGTTTGGCGATACGCAGGAATTTGAGCGGATGATTGTTTCAAATAATGGACAGTATGTTGCATTTGTGGTTAAAGATGCATTGACCAGGCGTTTTACGCTTAATTTTTATCATTACAACAACGGCGTTTTTGATAATCAAATGAGTTTGACCACTTCAAAGCCTGTTCGTGATATTGCGTTTATAAGTTCCAAAGGCGATGAGCTTTTGGCTATTGTGGGTAAGGATTTGATTAAGTTCAATGACAGGTTAGCGCAGAACGAGGTAATTCGCATGGGACGGATTTATCGTTTATCTGTTGGAGAGAGTTATTCGAAGGTTTATGTTAGTGGCAAGCGGTATTTGAGCATTTTGCAGCTTTATCCGAATTTAAAATTAGATACTGTTGTAAATGTTCGAAATTCATTTGCAGCATACTCTGAAAATCGTCAGTTGTGGGCTGTTTTAGGCGATAATTTTTTACGTTTAGCCAGATTAGACACTTCGTTTAATGTGATAGATTCTTTGATTTTGCCGGTTAAAAAAGTTCATTTCAAAGCTTTATCGTCTGAATTATTGGTTTTTAAACATAAAAAATGGCTTTATGCAACGTCTCTTAAAAATTTACGATTATTAAACAAGTCCCAGGTCAAAGCTCAAAGATTTTTCGCATTAGACCAGGATAAAGTGCTGTTTACTCAGGGTAGTTTGCTTAAAATCTGGCGGTTAAGTGATAATTCCTTTTGGGTTTTAGACACACTCCAATCACGAAAAAATTTACTAATAGCACGTAATGGCGATGAATTCGCTGTTGTACAGCCCAGGAGCATTAAAATTTATCGCATAAGCGAACGAAAAGTAAAAGAAATACAGAGCTTTACAAATGTTAAGTTTAAAAAAATAGTTGGTGCTGAACTTTATCCAACGCAATTGGTGGCAATGTCAAAAAACGGGCATTTGACAACGTTTTTCTTTATAAAAAATATCTCAAAGGGCGTTCAGTTGTTATTGCCCAAAAATAAAGTATTGGCTTTCAGTGGTGACCAGGTAATCGCACGCAGCAAAGATACGTTGAAATTCATAAAAATCGGCAAGTCTTACGAACAACAAACCGGTTCATTGCTACTAAAAGGCATAAAAAAAGCTTATTTAAACCATAATGGCACGATCGCAGTATTGGTGCGGCCACAGCTGTTTGGAGCAAAAGTGTTTATTTATCAGTTGCCAGAACTTAAACAAATTTTTTCGCATAAAGTCAAAAAATATTTATTTTCAAACGACAAAAAATCATTAATTATCCATTACAAAGACAAAAAGGTCGATAAAACTGTGTTGATTGACTTAGACTAAAATTTAAACAGACTTAACGCAGTGAACAAATATAAAATTTCAGCAGTTTCGTATTTGAACACATTACCATTTTTGTATGGCCTTGAAACCGAGCCAGCTATTAATCAATATGCCCAGATTTCAGTCGATTATCCTTCGTTGTGCGCACAAAAGCTTGCAGAACGTAAAGTGGATATCGGCCTGGTTCCTGTGGTTTTGCTTTATCAAAATAAAGATTTAAAACCAATAACAAATTATTGCATAGGTTCTGACGGACCAGTGGATTCGGTTTTGCTCTTTAGCCAGAAACCTTTAGATAAAATCAAACAAATTGTCCTTGACTACCAATCACGAACAAGCGTAAACCTGCTTAAAGTACTGGCAAAATTTTACTGGAAAATAAATCCTACATGGATACAAGGCTCGCCAGAATACGACGAACAGTTGCAAAGTCTTGACTCAGTGCTTGTTATAGGCGATAGGGCAATAAAGCTGCGAGGAAAATTCCCGTACCAGTACGATTTGTCGCAGGCATGGAAAGAATTTACAGGTCTGCCTTTTGTTTTTGCTCTCTGGACAACAAACCGCCAATTAGATGGCGAATTTTTGCAGGTTTTTAACCAGATACTAAGCATTGGCTTAAACAATATCGACAAAGTACTTGCTTTTTACACAAAAAAAATACAGCCAATTTCAAATTATATTGATGTTCGACACTACTTAACCCACTCTATTTCCTACGAATTGACAGACTCCAAAAAACGGGCTATTGACTTATTTTTCAGTTATTTAAGTCGGCTTTAACATAATCAAAAAATTTTCTTTCCGAGGCGGGCAAAAATAATGTTCTACGATAAATAAATTGGCAAGCTCGAAAAAATTGCTAACTTAGAGTTCGAAAAAATAAAAAACTAACGATTATGCCAGTATTACCACTTTTAGGCGACGAAGCAGTGGCACAGGCAGCTTTAGATAGCGGACTGACAGGCATGTACGCTTATCCTGGTACGCCATCCACAGAAATCATGGAATACATACAACGTAGCCCATTGGCAGCAGAGCGCAATGTCCACCGTAAATGGTCAGCGAACGAAAAAACTGCGGTCGAAGAAGCGCTTGGCGTGTCTTATACAGGCAAACGCGCTATGGCAGCGATGAAACACGTTGGCTTGAATGTTGCTGCAGACCCATTTATAAATTCAGCTATAACTGGCGTTATTGGCGGGTTGGTTATTGCTGTTGCCGATGACCCTTCGATGCACTCGTCGCAAAACGAGCAGGATTCGCGATTTTACGGCAAATTTGCTATGATTCCTATGTTTGAGCCTTCTACCCAGCAAGAGGCTTATGATATGACGCGTTACGCCTTTGATCTGTCCGAAAAAGTCGGATTGCCAGTTTTGATGCGATTGGTTACCCGGTTGGCTCACTCACGTGCAGCTGTGCGTACTGCAGATACACCACGTCCGCAAAACCAATTGCGGCTGCCAGAAGACCCTAAAAGATTCGTACTTTTGCCGGTTGTGGCACGTGAACGTTATAAAATTTTATTAGGCACACAAGCCCAATTGATGCGCGAGTCTGAAAATTCGCCATTTAACAAATACATTGACGGCGAAGACAAATCATTGGGTATTGTTACAAGCGGCGTGGCTTTTAATTACTTAATGGAAAACTTCCCGCAGGGTAAAGTGCCGCATCCAGTAGTCAAAGTAGGACAATATCCTGTGCCTTACAAGTTGATACAAAAACTTTTCGACGAAGTTGATGAGGTTTTAGTGATCGAAGAAGGTTATCCATTTATCGAGGAGCAATTGGTCGGACTTCTGGGCAATCCTAAGGTAAAAGGCCGTTTTACGGGAGATATACCCCGTTATGGCGAATTAAATCCAACAATCGTTGCCAAAGCACTTAATCTTCCTGCAGGAGCTGTTTACGATGTTCCTGATGTGGTTGTTGGACGACCACCGCAGCTGTGTCCGGGATGTGGTCATATTGATGTTTATGTTGCGCTGAACAAAGTAATGAAAAAATATGGTCCAGGCCACGTATTTTCAGACATTGGTTGTTATACTCTTGGAGCTTTACCCCCATACAATGCAATAAACACCTGCGTTGATATGGGCGCATCGATTACAATGGCCAAAGGCGCTGCAGACGCTGGTTTACATCCAGCAGTAGCAGTAATTGGTGATTCAACATTCACGCACTCAGGTATGACGGGATTGCTTGACGCAGTTATCGAGAACACGCCTATAACTGTAATTATCATGGATAACTCAATGGTTGCAATGACGGGAGGACAAGATTCTCATGCTGCACACCGTTTGGTACAAATTTGCCAGGGACTTGGCGTTGATCCCGAACATATACGAACAATCACACCTTTGCCACGAACCCGAGACCAATTGGCGCAAATTATTGAGGAAGAAATCAATTATCCCGGTGTTTCTGTCGTTATACCATCTCGTCCATGTGTTACGCATACTGTCAGTCGTAAGCGCAAACAGCGCGCACAAAAGGCAAGTAAATGAAACCTTTTTAGTATTAAAAATTTAACTTAAAACAAAAAAACATGAAAACCGATATAGTTTTATCAGGAGTTGGCGGACAGGGTATCCTGACAATAGCTGCAATAATAAGCTGGGCCGCCGTACGAAATAACTTATACATTAAACAGTCGGAAATCCACGGTATGTCGCAACGTGGAGGTTCTGTTTTTTCTCATTTACGACTATCATCTGAGCCAATAGCCTCTGATTTAATACCTTATGGTCAGGCAGATTTGATTCTGTCGGTCGAACCAGTCGAGGCTTTGCGATATTTACCTTACTTGAAAAAAGACGGCTGGTTGGTTACAAATATCGCTCCTTATGTCAATGTGCCGGATTATCCAAAAATCGAGGACGTAATACGTGAAATCGAGAAAGTACCTAATCACGTATATTTAGACGCAAATAAATTGGCAAAGGAAATTCATGCACCCAAAGCTTCAAATATCATAATGTTGGGTGCAGCATCGCCGTTTTTGAATCTAAAGTACGAGGACCTGGAATGGGCAATCGAAAAACAGTTTGCCCGCAAGGGAGAGGACGTTGTGGAAATGAACAAAAAAGCGTTGAAACTGGGTTTTGACGAGGCAAAAAAGCTTTTTAATCTGTCGTGATGTTCTAAAGCTATTGTATTGGACTGCTATTTTTAGCTATTTAGTGTTTATATACGATTTAAGGCAGTTTTGAGGACAAAGCCTCAAAACTGCCTTTATCGTTGAATCGTTTGGATAAATTTAAAGCATCATTAGAATTAACGTACAAGATAGCTGTAAAGTGATTATCCGGTGTTTGT
>WFZV01000019.1 GCA_015489395.1 Bacteroidales bacterium | reverse complement strand
GTTCAAATCCTTCGTCTGGCAAAAGGTCATTTGCCGTACTTAACCAATGAATTATAATGTAAGCACGCTCTTTATCATAATAAATATCAGCATATTGACTTAAATTCAACTTCTCCATCTGTTCTAAAAAATTTATTATTCTGCATGTTAAGAATTCTGCTTATAAAATAAAACAAATCTACTACAAAAAACAAGTACAATGCTGTTATAAAAATCAAAAAACCTATGATACAGGAAACGGTTGTTTTTAAAATAATAAAAAACTATTTTTGTAAAAAACTAACATCCTTAAATCGGTGATAAACAACATAAAATTTTCAGAATATTATTCTGATGAAGCCAATGTAATTTTATATCACGGAGAAACATTAGAATTACTATCTCAAATACCTGACAAAACTGCAAGGTTAGTAGTTACCTCGCCACCATACAACATAGGCAAAGAATATGAAACTAGACTTCCACTATCTGAGTATCTAAAACATCAAGAAGCTGTAATTAAAGAAGCTGTTAGAATAACTGCAGACAATGGAAGCATTTGTTGGCAAGTAGGCAACTATATAGAAAAAGGTAGTATAATACCTTTAGATATTTTGCTGTTTCCTATTTTTTCAAACCTGGGATTAAAACTCCGTAATAGAATTATCTGGCATTTTGGTCACGGATTACATGCTAAAAAAAGATTCTCTGGTAGATATGAAGTAATTTTATGGTTTACAAAAACAGATGACTACATATTTAATTTAGACCCTGTGAGAATACCGCAAAAATATCCAAATAAAAAATACTTTAAGGGACCTAAGAAAGGACAATTATCTGGTAATCCATTAGGTAAAAATCCATCTGATGTTTGGGATATACCTAATGTAAAAGCCAACCATCCTGAAAAAACTATACATCCGGCACAATTCCCTATTGAATTAGTTGAGAGACTTGTTTTATCTATGACAAATAAAAACGACTTAGTTGTAGACCCTTTTATAGGTGTAGGAACAACTGCAATAGCAGCGCTATTACATGGAAGAAGAGTTGCTGGAGCAGATATAATAAAAGAATATTTAGATATAGCCAAACAAAGAATAAATGATTTAATAGAAGGAAAACTAAAATGGCGTCCTATGGGAAAACCTATTTATAATCCTGCACAGAATATCAAATCTAAAACACTATTCCAACAAAAATGAAAAAAGTTTTTGAATATTCTCATTTAGGAGGATTAGAAATCCTAAAATTACGCTATCCCAAAATAGACCAAATGATAGACGAAATTATATATTCAGTAGATATAACAAAACCCACCAAAATAAGTAAAGAAAAAAATAAAATAGGGAAAAAATTATTCTCGCCTTCATTAATGAATAAATTATTTAAACATGAATTCAAGAAAAGAGGATTCGTTGAACTTAGAGATAAATATAAAATTTTAACTTTTGATGGAGTTCAGACAATTAATTCATATAAACAAATCGATTTTGTTAAAGAAAAAGTACTGGTCGAAGTTCAATTTGGCAAATATGCTTTTATGTTTTATGACCTTGCAAAATTTCAGTTCTTTTACAATCGTGAAAAAGCCGACGTTGGCGTTGAAATTGTACCTTCGTATTATTTACATACTAACATGTCAACCGGAGTTTCTTATGGCGAACAACTCATTTATGACATTAAACGTTTAGAACGTAATTTTCCAAGCGTACCTGTAAAAATAATACTCGTTGACATTGACTAAAAAGGCATAATGCCCATAGATAAACGCGAGTGTGGCCGAGCAAAGCTCGGCCACACTCGTACTCGTATAGCTAAAATCGCTGATTTAGTCTTCTAATTTAGCTTTTTCATCGCTTTCTTCTTTCGAATAGACCTCAATGCCTTCAAATTGACGCAAACCTGTTCCTGCAGGTATCAAATGTCCAACAATGACGTTTTCTTTCAAACCACGTAAATAGTCTGTCTTACCGGCAATAGCTGCCTCTGTAAGTACTCTCGTTGTTTCCTGGAATGACGCTGCAGAAATCCAGCTTGTTGTCTCGAGAGCTGCACGTGTTATACCTTTCAAAATCTGTATTGCAGTGGCAGGACGCGCATCTCGAACTTCGATTAATTTCAAGTCACGACGACGCAAATATGAATTTTCTTCTCTCAATCGTCTCAGTGAAATAAGCTGACCTTTACGTACTCGCTGGGAATCTCCCGGATCAACGACTACCTTCATACCAAACAGTCGCTCGTTAACTTCCAGGAATTCTGTACGTTCAACGACCTGGCCTTCAAGGAATTCTGTGTCGCCTGGGTCTTCGATTTGTACTTTTTTCATCATTTGTCGCACGATAACCTCAAAATGCTTATCGTTGATTGTAACACCCTGCAAACGGTAAACTTCCTGTATTTCATTGACCAGATATTCCTGAACAGCTGTTAACCCTTTGATTCGCAAAATGTCAGATGGAGAAATACGACCATCGCACAACGGAGTTCCAGCTGTAACATAATCGCCTTCCTGTACCAAAATCTGACGTGAGAGCGGAACCATGTATTTCTTCTGTGCGCCGGTTTTTGATTCGATAATAATTTCTTTGTTACCGCGCTTAACTTTTCCAAATTTAACAATACCGTCAATTTCTGAAATTATCGCAGGATTAGATGGATTACGTGCTTCGAACAACTCCTGTACACGAGGCAAACCACCTGTAATATCGCTTGCTTTACCAATAACACGTGGAATTTTAACAATAACTTCGCCAGCTTTTATTGCATCGCCTTCTTTTTTCATTATTCGCGCACCAACTGGTAAGTTGTACGAAACCAATTCATTACCGTTTTCGTCAACAATAACAGCCTCAGGAATTTTAGTTTTATCGCGGGATTCAATAATAACTTTTTCGACAAAACCAGTTTGTTCGTCACGTTCCTCTTTGTAAGTCAAATCACGGACTAAATTTCTAAACTTGATATAGCCAGAATATTCGCTGATAATCACGTTGTTAAATGGGTCCCATTCGCAGATTATATCGCCTTTTTTAACCTTATCGCCATCTTTGAAATATAATTTTGAGCCATAAGGTACTCTATGTGTCGAAAGAACAATATCAACCTTTTTATCAACGATTCTCAATTCAGTCATTCGGCTAATAACAACGTCGTATGTTTCACCGGTCAAATCATCCTCATATTTAACAGTACGTAAATCTTCAATCTCCAGCACGCCGTCAAATTTAGCTGTAATACTCGACTGAGTAGCCGTACCTCCTGCGACACCACCGACGTGGAACGTTCTCAATGTCAATTGTGTACCAGGCTCACCAATTGATTGAGCGGCAATAACGCCAACAGCTTCACCAACACGAACCATGCGTCCAGTTGCCAGGTTACGGCCATAACATTTTGCACAAACGCCAAATTTTGCCTCACAAGTCAAAACCGAACGTATTTCAACCTCTTGAATAGGCGATTCTTCGATTTTTTTAGCGATTTCTTCTGTAATTTCCTCACCTGCAGCAACTATCAATTCGCCAGTAATTGGATGATAAACGTCATCAACAGCAACACGGCCTAAAATTCTATCGTATAAAGTCTCAACAACTTCTTCGTTTTTCTTAATAGCACGTGCCATAATACCACGCAACGTGCCGCAGTCTTCCATTGTCACGATTACGTCTTGTGCTACATCGACCAAACGACGTGTCAAATAACCTGCATCTGCTGTTTTCAAAGCAGTGTCTGCCAAACCTTTACGCGCACCGTGTGTTGAAATAAAGTACTCAAGTACCGACAAACCTTCTTTAAAGTTCGACAAAATCGGGTTTTCGATAACAGCCGGAGCAGCGCCGGACTTCTGTGGTTTGTTCATCAAACCACGCATACCAGCCAGCTGCTTAATCTGCTCTTTAGAACCACGAGCGCCTGAGTCAAGCATCATATAAATCGAATTAAAGCCATCGCTATCCTGGCTCAAGCGCTTCATCAAAATATCTGTCAATTTAGCGTTTACGCTTGTCCAAACATCGATAATTTTGTTATAACGCTCGTTATTAGTGATAAATCCCTGGTTGTACTGCGCCCAGATTTCTTCGACTTCCTTGTGACCTTGCTCAACAAGCTGCTGTTTCTCTGGCGGGATAATTACTTCGTCGATATTAAACGACAAACCGCCCTTAAATGCCATTTCGTAACCTAAAGCCTTAATGTCATCTAAGAATTTAGCTGTAACTTTAGTGCCTTTTTTCTTCAAAATATTTGCAATAATAACACGTAACGATTTTTTGGTCAGCAACTCATTTATAAATGGAATACCCTCCGGAACGACCTGATTGAAAATTATTCGTCCGACTGTAGTATCAACAAGTTTTGTAACCTTTTTACCCTCGTCCTCCTCGATAGTCAAACGAACCTTAACGCCAGCATGCAAATCTACAGCCCGTTCGTTGTAAGCAATAATAGCTTCTTCAGGCGAACCAAAGATCATTCCCTCGCCTTTAACCTTATGGTCTTTTGTACTTTTTCTCTGTTTTGTCAAATAGTACAATCCCAAAACCATATCCTGCGAAGGCACTGTTATCGGAGCGCCATTAGCAGGGTTCAAAATATTGTGAGCTGAAAGCATCAAAAGCTGAGCCTCCAGAATAGCCATGTTCGAAAGAGGCAAATGCACTGCCATCTGGTCACCGTCAAAGTCTGCGTTAAATGGTGTACAAACTAATGGATGCAGCTGAATTGCTCTACCTTCGATCAGTTTAGGCTGAAATGCTTGAATAGAAAGCCTGTGCAAAGTAGGCGCACGGTTCAACAGGACTGGGTGACCTTTCATAATATTTTCCAGAATCTCCCAGATAACAGGATCACGACGGTCAACTATCCTCTTTGCAGATTTAACGGTCTTGACAATACCACGTTCTATCAAACGACGAATAATAAATGGCTTATAAAGCTCTGCTGCAATATCTTTAGGAAGTCCGCATTCATACATTTTAAGCTCAGGACCAACAACGATTACCGAACGAGCAGAATAATCCACACGTTTACCAAGCAGATTCTGACGAAAACGTCCTTGTTTACCTTTCAAATTATCACTCAAGGACTTAAGCGGTCGATTTTGTTCAGATTTAACAGCTGTTGTACGTTTAGAATTGTCCAGAAGTGAATCAACAGCTTCCTGGAGCATGCGTTTTTCATTACGCATAATAACTTCAGGAGCCTGTATTTCGATTAATCTCTTAAGACGATTGTTACGAATAATGACTCGACGGTATAAATCGTTTAAATCTGATGTAGCAAAACGTCCTCCGTCTAATGGTACCAGAGGTCTAAGTTCGGGCGGTATGACAGGTAATACTTTAAGCACCATCCATTCAGGACGGTTCAAATGACGGGACTGACGAAAAGCACTGATAACCTGCAAACGCTTAAATGCCTCAGCTTTTCTTTGTTTCGATGTCTCTTTCTGTGCTTGTTCTTTGAGCTGGTAATAAAGTTCGTCCAGATCAAGGCGCTTAAGCAAATCGTAAATAGCTTCGGCGCCCATTTTAGCAATAAACTTCTCCGGGTCGCTGTCGTCTAATTCTTGATTGCCTTTGGGCAGACTTTCGAGTATTTCCAGATACTCTTGTTCAGTCAAAAAGTCCAGATATTTTATACCGTCTTTTTCCTTAACCCCGGGCTGAATAACAACATAACGTTCGTAGTAAATAATTGATTCTAATTTTTTACCTGAAAGCCCAAGTAAATATCCTATTTTATTTGGAGTAGAACGAGCATACCAGATATGCACAACAGGAACAACAAGCTCAATATGCCCCATTCGTTCACGACGCACCTTTTTCTCTGTAACTTCAACGCCGCACCGGTCGCAAACTATGCCTTTGTAACGAATACCTTTATATTTTCCACAGTGACATTCATAATCTTTAACAGGACCGAAAATCCTTTCGCAGAACAAGCCGTCGCGCTCCGGTTTATATGTTCGATAGTTTATTGTTTCTGGTCTGGTCACTTCGCCATACGAACGACGTAAAATATCTTCTGGCGAAGCAAGGCTAATAGTTATCTTTGTAAAATCAGTGGGGTCTTGTATATTAATTTTTTTGACCTTTGAAAACATAAGTCAAAGAATTTTTAATTTAAAGTTGTAACAGGCTCGAGAGAGCCTGAATTTATATTAATTATCGTCTTTCTCGAGACGGACATTAAGAGCAAGTCCACGCAATTCGTGCAGCAATACGTTGAACGACTCTGGAATACCTGGTTTCGGGAATGGTTTACCTTTAACAATAGCTTCGTAAGTCTTCGAACGTCCTTCGACATCATCAGATTTAACAGTCAACATTTCCTGAAGGATATGTGCAGCGCCAAATGCTTCCAAAGCCCAGACTTCCATTTCACCGAAACGCTGACCACCAAATTGTGCTTTACCGCCAAGTGGTTGCTGTGTAATCAATGAATACGAACCAATTGCACGCGCGTGTACTTTATCATCGACCAGGTGAATCAATTTCATCATGTAGATAACACCGACGGTTGCTGGTTGGTCAAAACGTTCGCCTGTTTGTCCGTTATACAGATAAGTCTTTCCATATCGTGGTAAACCAGCTTTATCTGTGTATTTTGTTATCTCGTCCAGAGACGGACCATCGAAAATCGGAGTATAAAATCTAAGTCCTAATTTCTGTCCAGCCCAGCCAAGGATAGTTTCAAATATCTGACCTAAGTTCATACGAGAAGGCACACCAAGCGGATTAAGAACGATATCCACAGGAGTACCGTCTTCTAAGTAAGGCATATCTTCAATTCGTACAATTTTTGCAACAACACCCTTATTTCCGTGGCGACCAGCCATTTTGTCGCCGACCTTAAGCTTACGTTTTTTAGCCAGATAAACCTTTGCCAGCTGGATAATGCCAACAGGCAACTCGTCGCCAACTGTCAAGTTATGGATTTTACGCTGGTAAGCTGCTTCGATTTCTTTGTATTTTATATAATAATTGTGTAGCAGTTTTTCGATTAATTCGTTTTTAGCCTTATCGGTAGTCCATTTTTTGGGGTCAACCTCCAGGAAATTAACTTCTTCCAGAAGTTTTTGGTTAAATTTAACGCCTTTGGCAATTACTTCGTTGCCGTAATAATCTTTTACGCCCTGGGAAGTTTTACCCTTAACGATAGTCAATAATTTTTCGATTAAAAGATTGCGTAAACGTTCTTTTTCGGCTTCAAATTCCTGATCAATTTTCTGGCGTTGTGGGTCACTGGCTTTGATACGGCGTTTTGCACGAGAAAACAGCTTTTTATCAATAACAATACCTTCGTCAGCTGGCGAAACACGTAATGAAGCGTCTTTAACATTACCAGCTTTTTCTCCAAAAATCGCAATTAAAAGTTTTTCTTCTGGAGTCAAATCAGATTCGCCCTTAGGCGTAATTTTACCTATTAAAATATCTCCAGGACGAACTTTAGCACCGATTCGAATAATACCATTTTCGTCCAAATTCTTCGTAGCTTCTTCACTAACATTAGGAATATCAGGCGTTAATTCTTCCAATCCACGTTTTGTTTCGCGCACCTCAAGCTGATGCTCGTCAATATGAACCGAAGTAAAGATGTCTTCACGAACAACACGCTCAGATATTACGATAGCGTCCTCAAAGTTATACCCACGCCAGGGCATGAATGCAACTAAAAGGTTTTTACCCAAAGCCAGCTCGCCTTTAGATGTTGCGAAACCCTCTGTAAGAATATCGCCTTTTTTAACTTTCTGACCTTTTCGTACTATTGGCTTAAGATTCAAACAAGTATTCTGGTTGGTCTTTTTGAATTTTGGTAAATTATAAACCTTAACATCATCTTCAAATGAAAGCAATCTCTCTTCCTCAGTACGCTCATAACGAACTACGATTTTCATTGCGTCAACATATTCAACCACGCCATCTGCCTCTGCTATAACCTGGTATCTGGAATCCCGTACTACTTTCGGCTCGAGACCAGTACCTACGATAGGCGGCTCTGTGGTCAAGAGCGGCACAGCCTGACGCATCATGTTCGAACCCATCAAAGCACGGTTAGCGTCATTGTGTTCAAGGAATGGAATTAAAGATGCAGAAATTGACGCAATCTGATTCGGTGCAACGTCAATCAAATCGACTTTATCAGGAGTAACAACAGGGAAATCGCCATTAAGACGGCTCTTGACGCGGTTATTTATCAAACGTCCCTCGTCATCAACCTGAGCATTTGCCTGTGCGATAACTTTATTTTCTTCTTCTTCAGCGCTATAATACCGCCAACTCGAATAATCTACTTTTCCGTCTTTTACTTCGTAATATGGCGTTTCGATAAATCCTAAATTATTAATTTTTGCATACACACAAAGCGAAGAAATAAGACCAATATTCGGACCTTCTGGCGTTTCGATAGGACAAAGACGACCATAATGCGAATAATGTACGTCACGAACCTCGAAACCAGCACGCTCACGGGTCAAACCACCAGGACCTAAAGCAGAAGTACGACGCTTATGCGTCATCTCTGCTAATGGGTTAGTCTGGTCCATGAACTGGCTAAGCTGGTTTGTACCGAAAAATGAATTAATTACTGACGATAAAATCCTTGCATTTATCAAATCAACTGGGGCAAAAACCTCATTATCACGAACATTCATTCGCTCGCGCACCGTACGAGCCAAACGTGCTAATCCAACGCTAAACTGGTTGTACAACTGCTCGCCTACAGTACGCACACGTCTATTACTCAGGTGGTCAATATCATCAACTTCTTTATTCGTATTAATCAACTCAATCATGTGCTTTATAATCTCGATAATATCCTCATTTGTCAAAACCCTGACTTCCAGCGGAATATTTAAGCCTAATTTCTTATTAATCTTATAACGGCCAACTTCGCCCAGGTCATAGCGCTTATCAGAGAAGAATAATTTTTCGAAAACATCTCTTGCTGTAGCCTCATCTGGCGGCTCAGCATTACGTAACAATCGATAGATATGCGTTAAAGCTTCTTGCTGCGAATTAGTCGTATCTTTATTTAATGTGTTGTATATTATTGAGTAATAATTTTGATTCTGACCTTCTTTGTGCAGTAAAACAGTTTTAACATTAGCTTCCTCAATAAGAGGCAAATGTTTTTCTTCGATAACAGTCTCACGCTCAATAAGAACTTCATTACGTTCTATAGTAACGACTTCACCAGTATCTTCATCGACAAAATCTTCTGTCCAGACTTTCAAAACACGGGCAGCTAATTTACGTCCAACTAAATCCTTGAGGTTTTCAGGAGTGACTTCAACTTCGTCAGCAATATCGAAAATCTTTAAAATATCGCTATCTGTCTCATAACCAATAGCACGCAACAGGGTAGTAACAGGTAATTTCTTTTTTCTATCAATATAAGCATACATGACGTTGTTAACGTCAGTAGCAAATTCTATCCATGCGCCTTTGAATGGGATAATACGTGCAGAATACAGTTTTGTGCCATTGGGATGGATACTCTGTCCGAAGAAAACTCCGGGCGAACGGTGTAATTGCGAAACAATAACTCTTTCTGCACCATTAATAATAAACGTACCACGGGGGGTCATGTATGGTATTTGTCCAAGATAAACCTCCTGGACAATAGTTTCAAAATCTTCATGTTCAGGGTCAGTACAATAAAGCTTTAATTTAACTTTAAGAGCAACGCTATAGGTTAAGCCACGCTCAAGACATTCTTCAATAGTATAACGGGGTGGTTCGATTGTATAATCCAAAAATTCCAGCACAAAGTTATTTCTGGTGTCTGTAATAGGAAAGTTCTCCTGAAAAACTTTATAAAGTCCTTCCTGTTTGCGCTGCTCTAAGGTTGAATTCATCTGGAAGAATTCAGCAAAAGATTTTAACTGGACTTCTAAGAAATCAGGGTATTCTAATTGTTTTTTAAGACTGGAGAAGTTAATTATCTTAGTTTCAGACATTTTGTGTCTAATATTTAAAGTTTAAAAAATTAAAGTACAACGATAAAAAGGTTTAGCATCCCCGCGCAAAGCAGGGATACTAAACCTCCTACCGTCATACTAAAGGCGGTAAAGAAATGAGAGAGATATAAGTGGTAGAGACCACTATTTTCTTGTTATTTGATTTCAACTTCTGCTCCCAGTTCTTCTAATTTTTTCTTTATAGCTTCAGCTTCGTCTTTAGAAACTTTTTCGCGTAATGCTTTAGGAGCTTCATCGACGAGAGCTTTAGCATCTTTCAAACCGATTCCGAGCATTTCTTTAACTTCCTTAACAACCTTGAGCTTTTGAGCGCCAGGGTTCTTGAGGATAACGTCGAATTCAGTCTTTTCTTCTGCAGCTTCTGCACCACCTGCTGCTCCAGGGGCTGCTACTGCAACTGCTGCTGCAGCTGGTTCAATTCCGTATTCTTCTTTAAGAATATCAGCAAGTTCTTTAACTTCTTTTACTGTTAAGTTAACCAGCTGTTCTGCTAATGCTTTCAGGTCTGCCATCGTTATTTGTTT
>WFZV01000018.1 GCA_015489395.1 Bacteroidales bacterium | reverse complement strand
GACTTAAAAAAATTAGCTGAAGAAATAATTATAAATCTGGTTAGATATCTAAATGCAAATCAGGGAGTATTTTTTATTCTAAATGATAAAGATCCAAACAATATTTATCTTGAATTATATGCTGCATATGCTTGGAATCGCAAAAAATATTTGGAAAAAAAGATAGCTTTAGGAGAAGGATTAATCGGAGCTGTAGCTGTTGAAAAATTTACAATTTATATGACAGATGTTCCAGAAGACTATATTGAAATAAAATCAGGAACTGGTGAAGCAGACCCAAGAGCTATTTTAATAGTGCCACTTAAAGTCCAAGATACCGTTTTGGGAGTCATAGAGCTGGCAACATTTAAAGAATTTAAACCATACGAAATCGAATTAATAGAAAAAATAGGCGAAAATATAGCTTCAACTTTGCAAAATATAAGGATAAACGAAAAAACAGAAGAACTCTTACAACGCTCCCAAAAGCAAGCAGAAGAAATGCGCAAGCAGGAAGAAATTATGAAGCGGACTATTGAAGAATTAAAAAAAGCACAAGAAGAAAACTTAAAAAAGGAAAGAGAATTACAAAAAATTATTGAAGAATTGGATAAAGCAAACCAAAAATTAAAAATAAAAGATCAAGAACTTGAAAAAGAAATTAATAAACTAAAAGAAGAATATAACAAAAAGCTTGAAATTATTGCAAAATTATCTAAAGCCTATGAACAAATCTTCGAAAAAATTAGGATACCCATCATAATTTTTGATTCACACGGAAAAATAAAATTTGCAAATACTGCTGTTTTAGAATTACTAAAATACGATGCTTCCAAGATCCAAAAGCTTTTAATTGATGATATCTTTGAAAAAACGATACTTTTTGAAGACAAAGCTCCCCACCAATTTTTAATAGAAAATTATGATAAATTTTCCTCAGCTGAAAAAACCTTTCCAATTAAAACTTCAGACGGCCAAATAAAAAAATTTATGATTGAATTAATAAAAATAGATGCTGATCCTGATAATATAAACTATGCTTTAGTTCTAATTAGCACCGAAGAGCTGATAAAAAAGGAAAAAGACCTTTTTAAAGCTATAGAAGAAAGCTATGCAAAAGAAATCCAATACTTAGTTAAGATACAAATTTTAGAAGAGCTATTAAAAAAACATAACATCGAACCTCCTGAATTAGATTTTAGCGATAAACTTATTATTTGGTCTGACAAGTTTAAAATGGGGATTGAAGTTATTGATAAACAACATGAAAAATGGATTTACTTTATCAACGAACTATATAAGGCGTTGCAAAAAAATGAAGCTTATGATCGGTTAAATAGTATATTCAACGAATTAATGGAATATACAAAATACCACTTCAATTTCGAAGAAAAATACATGAAAGAGTTTAACTATGAAAGATTCGAAGATCATGTAAAAGAGCATAAATTGTTCGTTAATCGATTGTACCAGATGTTTGACGACTTTATTAACAACAAGTTAGACACACCAATAAAATTGATTACTTTTCTCAAAATTTGGGTAGAAAATCATGTGCTTAGTACAGATAGAGGATATTCGCAACTATTTAAAGAAAAAGGTCTGAAATAAGTACAGTAGCATGGCTTTAGTACTGAAGGGCAGCCAGGTGGCTGCCCTTCAGTCGTTTTGGGGATTTTTATTTTACGACAATATTTACAAGTTTTTTGGGAACTATGATAACTTTAATTATTTGCTTGCCATGTAAATAAGTATTTGCTTTCGGATGGTTTAATGCTAAACTTCGTATCTGTTCCTCGTCAGCATCTGAAGGGGCTTCGACCTGGTAACGCTTTTTGCCATTGATAGTTACGACATAGTTGATTGTATCTTCGCTTAAGTATTGCTTATCGATTTCAGGGAATTTTGCATAGGCAATAGTATCAGTATGTCCCAATTTTCGCCAAAGTTCCTCGGATAAATGTGGAGCCATTGGAGAAAAGGCTATTAATAAAGGTTCTAAGATTTTGCGCTTTTTAGTTCCTAATTTTGTCAGATCATTTACAGCTACCATAAACGCACTAATTGCAGTATTGTAAGACAAACGTTTATAATCTTCTTCGACTTTATGTAACGTTTTGTGCAAAATTTTTAACTCTTGTTCCGTTGGCTCATCATCTGTAACGGCAAAATTGCCTTTTTCGTCGAAAAACAGTCTCCAAAAACGTTTTACGAATTTGTGCATGCCTTCAAGTCCTTGTGTGTTCCATGGCTTAGATTGTGTTATAGGACCTAAGAACATTTCGTAAAGACGGAAGGTATCGGCGCCGTACTTTTCGATAATATCGTCAGGGTTAACGACATTGTATTTTGATTTTGACATTTTTTCAATTTCCCAATCGCAGATAAATTTTGCTTCTGGATCATTACTGTCTGCTTCGACAATTTCCTTAGTTCCGTCTGGCTTAGTAATTTGTTTTTCAAGGATGAATTTCACTTCGTTGATTTTTTCTGGATCGTCAATCATACGGTAAACTTCGTCTTGCATAAATTTTTCAATGTCAAGAGAATCGTCCTGTGGATCTACGATGTTGACATTTACATTAATTTTAATAACATCGTATTTGTCCTTTAGGTTTTTAGAAACAAAAGTATTCGTACCTTTTATGCGGTAAACAAAATTAGAGCGACCCTGGATCATTCCCTGGTTTACAAGCTTTTTAAAAGGTTCTTCTTCGATAACAACACCAATGTCTTTGAGAAATTTATTCCAGAAACGGGAGTAGATCAAGTGTCCTACAGCATGTTCTACACCGCCGATGTAGAAATCAACGTCTCGCCAGTATGAAATTGCTTCTTTTGAAACTAAAGCTTCGTCGTTATGGGGATCCATGAATCTTATATAATAAGCAGAAGAACCAGCGAACCCAGGCATAGTGCTGGTTTCTAAAGGGTAACCGTCTTTTGTTTTCCAATTTTTTAACCGTGCCAGAGGAGGTTTGCCATCTTTAGTTGGTCTAAAATCGTCGATATCTGGCAGTTCAAGAGGCAACTCATCTTCGTCCAGGGGGTAAGGGATTCCGTCTTTATAATAGATTGGGAATGGTTCGCCCCAATAGCGCTGACGGCTAAATATTGCATCTCTCAAACGATAATTTATTTTTCTACGGCCCAATTTACGTTTTTCGATTTCGTCTATAATTTTTGGGATAGCTTCTTGTACATCAAGACCATTCAAAAAGCCCGAATTTATCATTTTTCCATGTTTGTCGTCATAGCTTTCTTGAGTAATATCAGCTCCTTCGATAACTTGAATGATAGGAAGTCCGAACTTTTTTGCAAAGGCATAGTCCCTACTATCATGCGCTGGAACTGCCATTATTGCTCCAGTTCCGTAATGCTTTAAAACATATTCGCTTATCCAGATAGGTATTTGATGTTGAGTAAAAGGATTTATCGCATAACTACCAGTAAACGCACCTGTAACAGTCTTCACGTCAGAAATACGGTCTCTCTGTGTGCGGGTTTTGACATATTTTAAATACTCTTCGACTTCTTTTTTGTGGTCAGGAGTAGTAAGTTTTTCGACTAATTCATGTTCTGGTGCTAAAACCATAAATGTAGCACCAAAAATTGTATCAGGTCGAGTTGTGAATATTAAAATTTTTTCGTCTGATCCTGCGATAGGGAAATAAACTTCAGCACCTTGTGATTTTCCAATCCAGTTTCTTTGAATTTCCTTGACGTTTTCAGGCCAGTCGATTTCTTCAAGTCCTTTTAATAATCGTTCAGCGTAAGCGGTCGTACGCAAAAACCATTGATCTAATTCGACCTGGTAAACAGGATAATTACCGCGAATAGAATAACCGTCACGAACTTCATCATTAGCTAAAACAGTACCTAACTCAGGACACCAGTTAACTGTCGCTTTAGCCCTGTATGCTATGCGATAATTCATGAGAATTTCTTGCTTCTTTTTCTCGTCAAAACTTTTCCATTCGTCAGCTGTAAATTTAGGAGTTCCTGGATTACAAGCAGCATCCACGTTTAAATTGCCATTTTTTTCAAATTCGGCGATAAGAGTCTCGATCGGCTCAGCTTTTTGAGTTTTGTTATTATACCAGTGCTTAAACATTTTAATAAAAGCCCACTGGGTCCACTTGTAATATTTCGGGTCGCAGGTTCTAACTTCTCGCGACCAGTCGTAAGATAATCCGATTAATTTAAGTTGTCGTCGATAATTTTGTATATTTTTTTCGGTTGAAACAGCAGGATGAACATGGTGTTCAATAGCATATTGTTCG
>WFZV01000017.1 GCA_015489395.1 Bacteroidales bacterium | reverse complement strand
AGTAAAGCTCAAAACTATCCAAAAACTTAAAATCCGATTCATTGACCTGGCTAAGTTGCAGAATTCCACCTGACCCAAGATGGTCGCAATGTTTAAAAGCTCCAGCTAACAGTGTCAAATCAAGCCATTTATCTATTCCGCCATCTGCACGGGCATATTTAACCACTTTCTTTCGAAGGCCGTCTAAAACCACCGTGGATACTCTTACTCCGAAATTTTCCGCTATGCCCTTGACTATTTCTACCGGAACTTTTTTGTATTCCGCTTCAAATCCGCTTTCGTCTTCTAAATCTGTGTCAGACAAGTCGAAATCGTCATCATCTTCGTAAAAATCAAAAGCTTGACGTAGTTCCTGAACGTTTTTGTGATGAAATGCAACTATGTGAAATACTAAGTCGCGGATTTGCCGTGGCAAATCCGCGCCCAGCACAAACGGCAAGGAAAAAATCTCATGACGCTGCCTTCGCCATTGCGAACGTTGTCCTCGTAACTTAGCTTGAAAATCTTTGTGCGCTTTCCCCAGATCATGAAGTACCAATGCCTTCCGCACTATTTGCCAAAAATCCTCGTCAATACCACCAAACCGTTGCTTCAACTGCTCCAAAACCTCCAGTGTATCACGAATATGCTGCTCAAGCGTTGTTCCATCTGATTTAGCCAACAGCTTCATATTCTGCAAAATCTATGTTGTGAAAATAAATATTCAACGGCTTTTTATCACCTTGCTAATCACAGCCTTTCGCACGTATTTCATTCGGTTCAAAGTAATCCACGAATGTTTTTAATCCTTGCGCTTTAACCTGTTTATTGTACGCAATGATTGAATAAGGCTCAGTACCCAAAATAAGCCGCGGATTCTGATTTGTGTAATATTTCGGCAAAGCCATAACTTCGCCAGGTAAATAATTTTTCGAAAATGGCACTATCTGTCCTGCAATACACTGCTCACTACTGCTTTGTTGCAGCTCGACTTCTTTTACCTCTCGAACACTTGCCAAATCCTGACTTCTTCCCAAAACCAACTGATAAGCAGGATTTTCAAAATACCGTGCAAGTCTCTCGTCTGTTAAATACAAAATCAACTGGCAGTCGTATAAAAATTCTCGATTAATCACATTAGACTTAATGCCTTTCATCACCATACGACCTTTTTTGTCAACAGGTATCTGGTAAATCTTTTCTAAATCAGTGGCTTTAGCCGCAAAATCAAAATAATACCCAATCTGTAATTTATCAAAAGTTAAATACCTCCCTGCCGCTGCACTTATAAGCCCAAGTACTGTACTGAGTGGCGGCACTTCTAATGAAGGTTGAAAACCTAAAATGAAATTCGGATAACGAAAACTGGCTGTCCATGAAGTTATTTTGATGCGATATGCCTTCATTTTAGTTGATTTGGTCTTTTAGTTGCTCAACATAGCCATCAATAGCTTTGTTTACAGTTGTAACTTCCACAAAATCAAATTTATTCTTTAGTGCTTCCAGGTCTTCGTTTAAATCATCCATAAAGCCTGCTCTTTTTCCTATGAAAACCTTACCCACAAAACTGTCTTTGTTATCCTCAAGTGCTTCTTCTAAAGCTTTAACGTCCAGCAGGGCTACAGTATCCCATTCACCAGTGCTTTTAGCGATATGTGAAAATGGGTGGTTACCGTGTCGAGTCGTAGCAAGAATAATAAATTTAGGCGATACGTCAGCTTTGTTCGAAGTTTGCATAGCCCCACCGTTAATGTATTTCAGAGCTTTGATGGTGTCTGTGATTCGTTGGATTCTTTGGTCTTTTGGAAGTCGGTAAACAGTTATTGGTTTATAGCCCTGGGTGTACTCTAATGGATATTCAACTTCCTCAGCTCCAAGCTCCTTTGCTTTTTCAACCAATTCTTCGCTCAGATGCATAAACCCTGGACGGTCGTAAGCAGCAAATGCTCCTGCCCAGAACAGGTCTAAACTAAACATACCCTTCATTACTGCGCTGTATTCTTCTTTTCCATACGGTACAGGGTCGCCTTCGCCGCGTGTCATTGTCGACATATTATTAACAGGTGTAACTGAGGCTACTGAAACAATAGCTGAATTTTTCAAAGGCGAAACGCGTGTAAAAGATTTTTTCGAACCTTTAGCTGCTTTCATATAGCCAAAAATATCATCGTCAGGATAAATCAGCGGGTCTGCAGCTGTATAAGCGATTTTGGCATCACGCTGAACTGGTGACATCTTCCAGCCAAGTTCACTTTTTAATGTTTCGCGCCACCAATAGCGCCATGCCTGCCCTGATACATAAACATAAGTACGTCCGTTTTTACGGATTTTTTTAGTTTCGACAACATTGTCAGTTCGTGAAGAGCTTGTCACCCCTGCATTATTGAGCGCAGCGACGTCAACGTCAATTAAGATAAATCCTTGTGTTTTTAGTAGTTCCATAGTGTTTATTTTTTGGGTTAAAAATTTTGTTTTAAAAAACTTATTATCGTGTTTAAAAGCTTAAAACATCACAATTATCAAGCTTTTGTGGAATTTAAATCAGAGCTTTTCTCGATTAAAATCTATTATTTGCACATACTAACGTAAATTATACGTGCAATACACAGCAAAAAATCTCAGTAATTCAAACGATTAGATTCTTACGATTACATTATTAAAACATTTTTAAATAAGAAGTTTGCTTTTCATACTTGTTGTTCTTGCTCTACATCTTCGATATCGACCCAGGAACTTAAGAGCTATTATGGCGATTATATGAGTTGTTCTTGCTCTACATCTTCGATATCGACCCGTATTTCCTTCTCATGCAATTTCTCGTATATAGCAATCAAAAGTAAATCGCGCACTTCATTCCATCCTATATCATCGGCAAATAAATAATTTACGTAATCTTCAACAGTGATTAGTGGCTCAGAACTACCGCTAAGATAATTAGCACGTACAAGCTTTAACAAAAAGCTACGTAAATCAGCAGCAGAGCGTGCTTGACTAAGTTCATTAAGATAGCGTTTGACCCTATCTTCCTTTTGAGCCAGGTCAACAAAATACCCGGCAAGTTGTTTGATTTTGTTAACCGTTGTTTGTTTCATACCTAAAACATTTTTTGAGTAATATTGTGTTAATTCCCAGGGAAAGCTATTACCTGATTTTATCCATTCCAGGATAAAACCTAACAAAGACTTGTCGTTTAGCAAATTGAGCAAAACTTCATTTCTCCAGGTTTTATATTCATCATAATCAACCTCAATGATTTGCTTTTTCTGTTGAAGAATAAATTTGTCTCTGTCGGAATCGTATTTGGCATTTTTATTTTTGCTACCCCTCTTGTAATGCGCATGTAAAAATTTTCGCCACTCTTCTGGATATTTGCGATTTGCATAACGATAAAAGTTAAAAACTTTTGCAGGCAATCGATAAATACTTAAAGATGGACTTTGCATATAGCTCGAAAAATGATACAGACTTATTGATACTTCCTGGTCAAAATCTTTTTGTTCCCTGAGCAGCTCATCTGCATAATAAAATAAAGCATTTTCGACCGAAGAATATGGTAATTTGTAAATTCCGCCGCCCGAACCTGCACTCTTAAGATTTTCTTCAAGATTTTTTTTAACAAATATCTTTGTAAATTCTGGTACACTGGACGATACCACTGCCATACGTCCTCCTACTGCTACACTTCCCAGTGGCACAAAAAACATTCGAATCAAAACCTCTTTACTTACACGCGCACCAATATCAAACACACTATGAAAATTTGTAAAGCCATAAGACCCAGCTAAAATACTGTTTTCCGCGCGGGCAGGGAACAGTTTTGTCTTTCGTCCTGTTATCTGGCAATAACCTTCCACATAATTTTCCTGGTCATCCAGCAATGACTGATAATATTTTAAAGTTTCGTCAATCTTACGTTCGCCCTTAAATGCTGGCTGGGTTATCGTTGAATTATGAAAAAATGAATTAAGCTTAGCTTTCCAGTCCCTCACATAAATATTAGCCACATGCTCTATAAGCTTCAATATGTCTCGACTGTACCCCCTTTCCCACAAAAGTTCAATTACATAGCCTCCTGTATCTACAAATGGATTACCGACTGGTCGAGTCAGCCATTGAACATCAAGGTTTTGCATTTATCTTGAGTATTATTATTTTTTTCATAAAAAAATAAAATTATTTTTACTTCTCAAAATTTACTTCGAATTTTTTGATAAAACTTTTACCAATCCAAACCCCATAGAATTTGACTCACCGAATCCTGCAAAATATCCAACTTTTTGATATCTTAACGGTGCGGTCAATTCGAAATCAAACATAAAACCACGTACTTTATTCTGAGCAGGCGAACCAGCTTTTATTGTAATTAGCTTACTTCGATAATCACTCAAGAGCTTAAACTGCAAATCGTCATCAACTGTTACACGTTCTCCCACACTTAACAATTTTTTCTGTAAATTGTCAAAAATCAATCGTCCATACTCCGGATGGTCTGGCGATAAATAAGTTGGCTGGCTTTGTTCTAATTGCAATGAAACCTTTACCGGTGTCATTGTACGATATCGCATGGTGGTTTCAAACTTTGGGTCACGTAAACGCTTTACTGTTTTGATTAAAAATTCTGTCCCACGAATATTTATCTTTTGCTCTGTAAATAAACCAATTATAAACTTTTCTGCTATCTCGTCTAAATAAAAACTAAAAATCAAACTCCCCTGTGCATTGGGACTTATAACCATTCTGTCGCCTACTATCTGAATTGCTTGTTTTTCAAACAATAACCACGAAAAACTAAACATTTTATAGCGATAAGCTTTTACAACGAATCCGCGTTCATGTAACCACTCTGCAAACTGTTCATCAGCTTTTGACAAAATACTATAAAACCACGAATGTAAATAATACTGGTAATTTAAAGGAATCGTCACAGCTTGCCGTGATAACGAAACAAATTCAAACTTAAAACGCATCTGGGTAATATTTTGACTTTTGTTTTATTTGTTTTTTTGGACTAAAAATCAAAGCTAATAAGCCAAAGTAAAGGCTTACCAATACATTGACAATCTGCCAGATATCTGGCTTTAAGACAATTGGCTGAAATGGATTGTATAAAACAGCTACTGCCAAACCTGTCAACAAATAGAAATATTTTTGTTGTTTAAAAGTAACAAAAATTACGTACAAACTTCCCAAAAAACCGATTATTTTTACGATTCTAAAAACCTGCCCCTGATAAAACAAAAATCCCCAAACCATTACAAAACTCACCAGGACCATCAGCAAATCTGCTTTCCGCCTTGTGCTGGATTTCTGCGAATTTAACTCTTCTAACAACTTCCTGGCACGTTCCGAATGCAGCTCCCTGCCCTGCTTCTGCATAGACATCACGTAAAATTTATCGTAAAATTTACGCTTTTGTGGATCGTGCAAAACACGGTAGGCTTCCTGCAATTGCTTGTATTCTACACGGGCAGATTTATCATAATGCAACCGTCCCTCAACCTGGTCTAATTTACGTTGGTAGGCTTGCTCTATTTCCTCCATTGTTGCGTCAAAATCAACGCCCAACAAACTGTAATAATCGTCCTCCATACTACGGACTTTTAAGTTTGCAAAAATTTAACAGCTAATGCTCAATTTGTCAAAAATTTTTGTGCGAACATTCATATTTTATCGTTTTTCTAAAATTAGTACGTACATAAAAACCTGCTTACAGCGCAACGGTTTCATACCAATCAGCCTAAATTTCTTTAAAGATTTAAATATCAAAACTTTCCGTCATTATTC
>WFZV01000016.1 GCA_015489395.1 Bacteroidales bacterium | reverse complement strand
ATATAAAAATCCTCTATCGTCTTGAGCTATAGCCCAGTTTTGTGAACTGGCATTGTATATGTCTTTTGTATAGTTGAAAATTTTGGGTAAACCTAAAAAAAGCGGATTTTGTGCTGTGCTGAAAGAAAAGTCTATGAGTGTTAATAAAATGAGAAAGTATGTTGCTCTGACTTTAAACATTAAGTTTAGAGTGTTTTTTATCTATTCTAACGCTAATAATATAAAAATAATTTGTTTTTTGTTCGGAATTTAATGGTATAAATTTAACCTTTAGTGGATGACGCGAAATTAAGGCTATTTGTACTAAACCTATGTTTCCAGAATCAGAATTTGCCCGTGGTGAAGCAAGTAGCTTTCGTTTGTATTCTCTTAGTTTTTCCCTGTCGAGTGAATTGATAAAGTCGATGCGTTCTCGTAACTGCTGTTTTTGTTCAGGGGTTATAATATTACCGCCAGTTAAAGTAAAATATTCAGAAAATTCGTTGATAATAATTGTTCCGCAGCCATTACCTTTGTTTTTCTCGCTGGAGTAAAGTGAAATGTTATGAGCTAATTCAATGAAGATTTTGAAGAACTTTTTAGCCTGTGAAGTATTTTTCTGTAAATTATCTCTGATGTTTAAACCTAAAGAAATTAAGACATTACGGTCAAATGGTCCTACGTAACTGGTAATTATTTTGTTGTTAAACATTAAGTTGTAAATATCGAAAACTTTTTCGTGCCACTTCCTTATGTTACCGTTCACTTTAAAAATAAAATTTTAATTTTGACATTAATTTTCGGTTAACTAAAATTTGTAAGCATTTCGTCAAAATAGATTTTCAAAGATTAAAAAAAATTAGACTTTTGCAAAACCAAAATAGCAAAAAATCAAATGGCAATTTATAACAAGTTAGCTAAAAAACAAGGCGCAATTGCAGTTTTAGGTTTGGGCTACGTTGGCTTGCCTCTGGCTTTAGAATTTGCAAAGTATTTTAAAGTTATTGGTTTTGATATTGATTCGAATTTAATAGCATCTTTGCAAAATAAAGTCGACCCTGCCGGAGAGGTTGAGCCTCAACGTTTTGAAAATGTTGACATAATTTTTACTGATGACGAAGAATTACTTGACCAGGCATCGTTTTATATAATTGCAGTTCCCACGCCCATCGATGATAATTACTTACCAGATTTAAACCTGCTTTACAAAGCATGTCAGATTGTGGCAAAATACTTGAAACCAGGCGATTATGTTGTTCTCGAAGCTACTGTATATCCTGGATGTACAGAAGAGGAATGTGTGCCTTTACTTGAGAGAATTTCAGGCTTAAAATGTGGAAAAGATTTTAAAATTGGCTTTTCGCCCGAACGTATTAATCCCGGAGATAAAAAGCATACGCTTTCAAACGTGGTTAAAATAACTTCTGGCTGCGACCAGGAAGCAGCTGAACAAATTGCAAAAGTCTATCAGACAATCATAAAGCAGGGCATATTCCGTGCTTCGTCAATCAAGGTGGCAGAGGCTGCAAAAATTATCGAAAATACCCAGCGCGACGTTAATATCGCTATTATGAACGAACTGGCTATGATTCTGAACGAAATGAACGTCGATACAAACGAGGTTATTCGTGCTGCTTCAACCAAATGGAATTTTCTTAAGTTTTATCCTGGTTTGGTGGGCGGACACTGTATAGGCGTTGACCCGTATTATTTGATTTATAAAGCTCGAAAACTTGGCTATGAGCCTGAGTTGTTTATTACTGCTCGCAAGGTTAATGAGCGAGTGGCTGATTTTGTGGTGGATAATATTTTACGGCTTATGGCTAAAAATCGTATAAACATCATTGATGCTAATGTCCTGGTGTTGGGTATTACATACAAAGAAAATGTACGAGATATTCGCAATAGTAAAGTTGCAAAAATAGTTTCTCGCTTAAAACAGTATAATTTCAATGTGGATGTTTTTGACCCAAAGGCAGATGCTGAGGAAGTTCGCA
Organism: Bacteroidales bacterium; assembly: GCA_015489395.1. Taxonomy (GTDB): domain Bacteria; phylum Bacteroidota; class Bacteroidia; order Bacteroidales; family S143-33; genus S143-33. Next base: position 18,170 of record WFZV01000016.1, on the reverse strand, counting down.
ATAGTTATCAAATTGATTTGATTGGACAGATACCGCAGAAGCGTTATGATGTGGTGATATTGGCTGTTGTTCACGATGAGTTTAAAAAGCTTTCACCCGCGCAAATCAAGAGTTTTTATCGCAGGGACAACGGAATTTTGATAGATATCAAAGGATATTTTGGCAATAAAGATTTAGATTTGTTATATTGGAGTTTGTAATTTTTGCGAAAAACTTAAAAGTTTAACCAGTTGGAATCTAAAGGTTTAATATCAGTCATTTTTCCTACAACAGAGTTTCAGTTGACACTGGAGTGGTTGAGTAAAAATTTGAATTACAGTTATAAGGTATTGGAGTATTTTTCGCAAAGTTCTGGCCAGAAGTATAAAAATCTGGTTTTAGTAAATAAAGGTGGAGGCTTGCCGCTTTTTATTAAGCAAAGTTTTAGTAATCAAGATTTTTGGTTTAATGAACTGGTTGTGGGTGACCTGGGAGTATTGGCTTTTAAGTTGAAAGTCAGTGATTTGCAAAAGATTTATTTGAAATTTAAGACCCAGAAATTACCTGTTTTCAGTAAAGTTCTGAAAGATAACGATAATAACCAGCTTTTTTGGTTAAAAGACCCGTTCGCAAATAACTTTGTACTTGTTCAGCAGGACAAATCACAGTTTTATGAGCCTGACATTGATATTGGAGGAATTTTCGGTTTGTTGATTGGTGTAAATGATTTAGACCAGGCTGTTGAGTTTTATTCAGCTTTGGGCTATGAGTTAGTTTCGTATCTGGATTATTTCGACGATATTAGTCCGTTAGTCATTTCAGATTATAAAATACGCCGTGCTGTGCTGAAATTACAGGATAAATCTCATTTATTCCACAAGTTTACTGGTACAACTGAGATTGATCTGGTTGAGGTTAAGTCGTTTAAAAATCCTAAAATTAGCCCGTTTAATTTGGTTTTCCTGTTGGATGAAACACATAAACCTTTAAGAAATTTTCATGGCCTTCAAGTAGTTGATAACGAGAATTTTACTTTGTCTAAAACTTATTTGTACAATCCTTATATCGAGCAAAATCATTATTTAGTTGACATAATTCGTTTGAATATCAACGGAATGCTAAATTGGAATATTCGTTATCCTGCCTTGAAATTAAAACCCGAATATAAACTGCAGTTTGTTGTTAATAATGCTTTAGAAAAAATTTAGCAATAGAAAAAGAAAAAATTTTAACTTTGCAGCACGTTAATTAATAATAACTTTTACTTTGATGATTGACATACAGCGGTTAAACGAAGAGTTAAAAGGGCTGGATGCTGCTCAAGTCTTAAAAAAACTTACTCAGATCGTCAATGACCCAATTGTTTTTTCTACGTCTTTTCAGCTTGAAGACCAGATAATAACGCACTTTATAGCTACTGAAGATTTAAACATTGAAATTTTTACCATTGACACTGGCCGTCATTTTCCTGAAACTTATAAAACCTGGGAAAAAACATTAGAACGCTACTCTAATATAAAAATTCGAGCATATTTTCCTGATACTGAGGACGTAGAAAAGCTTTTAACAGAAAAAGGCCCTTTTAGTTTTTACAAATCTGTTGAAAACCGCAAAGAATGTTGCTATATACGTAAAGTTAAGCCTTTAGAACGGGCTTTGGCTGGTAAGGCTGTATGGATAACTGGTTTGCGTTCTGGACAGGGTGATACGCGGCAAAACGTGCCTCTGGTCGATTGGGATAAAAAACATCAAGTCGTTAAGATTAACCCTTTGCACGATTGGACCCTGGAACAGGTGCGCAAGTTTATTAACGATAATCTGATACCCTATAACGAATTGCATGATCGTGGATATCCCAGCATTGGTTGTCAACCCTGTACAAGGGCTATAAAACCCGGCGAACCTTTGAGAGCTGGACGCTGGTGGTGGGAGCAAAATGCTAAAAAAGAATGCGGATTGCACGTACAGGACGAAGATTTTTCTAATTCTGTGAAAATCAATAAATTAAATATTAACCAGGAAAATAATTCACAAACAAAATAAAATGAACCAAAAATTAGATAACCTTGAGAATTTAGGTAATTACCGACTGAACCATTTGCGGGAACTGGAAGCCGAAGCAATTTTTGTTATTCGTGAAACTGCAGCACAATTCGAAAATCCTGTTTTGCTTTTTTCAGGTGGCAAGGATTCTATCGTACTATTTCATCTGGCAAGAAAAGCCTTTTACCCTGCAAAAGTCCCTTTCCCGCTTTTGCACATTGATACTGGACATAATTTCAAAGAAACCCTTGAGTTTCGCGATAATTTGGTAAAAAAGTACGGTGTAAAACTTATCGTGGGTTCTGTCGAAGAAACTATCCGACAGGGCAAAGCTAAAGAAGACACAGGCTATTACGCCACAAGAAATGCTATTCAGAGCATAACTCTCCTGGATACCATCGAACAATACAAAATAGATGCAGCATTGGGCGGCGCTCGCCGTGACGAAGAAAAGGCTCGCGCTAAAGAACGGTTTTTCTCTCATCGTGACATCTTCGGACAATGGGACCCGAAAAACCAGCGCCCTGAACTGTGGAATCTGTTTAATGGTCGAAAACACATGGGAGAGCATTTTCGCGTTTTTCCGCTTTCCAATTGGACTGAATTGGACGTTTGGCTCTATATTTATCTCGAAAACATTGAGTTACCTTCGCTGTACTTTACCCACAAACGCAAAGTCTTTAACCGCGATGGCGTATGGTTGGCATGGGCGCCTTTTATGAGGCTTAAACCTACTGAAAAAGTGGAAGAACGTTACGTCCGTGCCAGAACTATCGGCGATATACCTACAACTGGCCTTACTCTTTCAAATGCTTCGACTATCGAAGAAATTGTCTATGAAATTGCTACTACTCGTACCACAGAACGTGGCATGCGCTTCGACGACAAAGTCTCTGAAACATCTATGGAAGACCGTAAACGTGAAGGTTATTTTTAATGTTTAAACCTAAAAAATATTTACAAAATGTCTGAAAAGCAGCAAAATAACACCACTCTTGATAAACAGCAAATAAAACAAAAAGTAGACGAGCTACTCAATAATTACCTCGAAATGGACCTGCTGCGGTTTACAACAGCAGGTAGCGTGGACGACGGAAAAAGCACATTAATTGGCCGTTTGCTCTATGATAGTAAGGCTATTTTCCAGGACCAATTAGAAGCTGTACAACGTGCCAGTCAACGCCGCGGCGAAGATAACATTAATCTGGCTTTAATTACCGATGGTCTGAAAGCTGAACGCGAACAGGGAATTACAATCGACGTGGCTTACCGCTATTTTCACACACCAAAACGAAAATTTATCATTGCAGACACTCCCGGCCATGTGCAATACACACGCAATATGGTCACTGGCGCTTCTACTGCTAATCTGGCGATTATTCTTATTGACGCCCGTAATGGCGTTTTGGAACAGACAAAACGCCATTCGTTCATAGCTTCGCTCTTGCAAATCAAACATATCGTTGTTACTGTCAATAAAATGGATCTGGTTAACTGGAGCCAGGAAGTTTTCGAAAAAATAAAGCAGGACTACTTGACCAACGTCGCACCTAAGCTGGACGTTAAAGACATTCGTTTTATACCGATTAGCGCTTTACATGGCGATAATGTGGTGCAGCCTTCGCAGAATATGCCATGGTACGAGGGACCTACACTTTTGCATTTGCTTGAAACCATCAATATTTCGAAAGATATAAACCTGCAAGACCCGCGTTTTCCCGTTCAGTACGTCATACGCCCGCAAAACGACCAATGGCATGACTATCGCGGGTATGCCGGACGAATCGCAAGTGGAATATTCCACGTGGGAGATGAAATTATGGTCTTACCTTCTGGTTTGACAAGTAAGATTACTTCTATTCATTTTGGCGACAGGCAGCTAAATTATGCTTTTGCTCCGCAGTCGATCGCAATGACCATTGCCGATGACATTGATATTAGCCGTGGAGATATGATTGTGCGAACTGACAATCTGCCGCAGCAAAGCCAGCAAATCGAAATGAAAATTTGCTGGTTTAACCAGAATCCGTTGAAATTGCGCGGACGTTATATTCTGCGGCATACTACCACAGAAATGCTGGCAATGGTCACAGATGTGCAATATAAATTGGACATAAACACGCTTGAGGAAGATTACCAGGACAAAGACGTTCGGATGAACGATATTGCAAAAATCACTGTTCGTACAGCAAAGCCGCTTTTCTACGACCCATATAAAATTAATCGTCAGACCGGCGCTGTTATTTTGATTGACGAAAGCACAAATGAGACTGTGGCTGCTGGTATGATTGAATAAAAACTATTCGCAAGGAGTTGGAGTTCGACAGAAATTTTGTAATTTGAACGAGAAAATTTGTATAAATCGGTCTAAGCTATGAGTTTAGCAAAAGGGGAGTATAACAAAACTATCGTCATAGTCATAGCGTCGGTTGCAGCTATTGGCGGGTTGCTGTTTGGCTTTGATACAGGCATAATTTCCGGAGCTATCCCGTTTTTGCAGATGAATTTCAATTTGTCCAATAGCATGGTTGAAAACATCACCACAGCTGCATTGGTTGGAGCTGTGGTGGGAGCGTTGTTTACTGGCTGGATAACAGATGCTTTAGGGCGAAAGAAGATTATTTTGTTCACTGCTGTTATTTTTGTGGCAGGTGCGTTGTGGTCTGGAGCGGCAGCCACGCCAAAGGAGTTGATTTACGCACGTTTTTTAGTCGGTATAGCAATAGGCATTTCGTCTTTTGCAGTACCGGTGTATATTTCAGAGATTTCGCCTGCTTCGATACGAGGGCGATTAGTTTCGTTGTTTCAGTTGTTGATAACAGTAGGGATTTTAGCTGCGTATTTGACAGATGTGTCTTTTGCGAAAAATGATGTGGTAACATCCTGGCGGCCAATGCTTTATTCTGGCGTAGTGCCGGGTTTGTTGTTATTAGTAGGGATTTTGTTTTTGCCTGAAACCCCGCGTTGGTTGATAAAAAAAGGAAAAAAATCGCAGGCTTTACAGATACTTAGCCGTCTTGAACCACCGGATAATGTGGAGCGGGCTGTGGCTGAAATCGAGCAGGAGCTTGCCCGGGATAAAGAAAAAGCGCAGTTATCAGAGATTTTTAAGCCATGGTTGCGAATGCCGCTTTTTATAGCAATTGCAATAATGTTTTTCCAGCAGTTTGTAGGCATTAACACTGTGATTTATTACAGTCCTAAGATTTTCATGATTGCAGGATTTGACAGTGCAAAAGCAGCGATTTGGGGTTCGGTAAGTGTTGGGGTTATCAATGTTTTGTTTACCATAGTTGCTATTTATTTAATCGATAAATGGGGCCGTAGAAAGTTGTATTTTGTAGGTTTAGCAGGGATAGTAATCGCTTTAGTCTCTCTGGGATTGTCGTTCTTTTTTAATCAGCATCTGGGGCATACAGGTAAATGGTTGACAATTGTTTTTACGCTTGTGTACATTTCGTTTTTTGCAGTGAGTTTAGGTCCATTGGGTTGGGTGATAATTTCTGAGATTTTCCCGTTAAAGGTCAGAGGCTTAGGTACGTCAATAGGTTCTTTAAGTAATTGGTTTTTTAATGGTTTGGTTACTTTTACGTTTTTTAAAATCGTTAAATTGCTCACCATACCTGGAACGGAGATAATAACCCGAGAGCGGGTTTATAATACTGTGACGCATGCTTTTGTGTATCAGACGATTAACAATGGTAATCCTGCTGGAGCTTTTTGGCTTTATGCAATGATAGGGATATTAGGTCTAATTTGGGGGTATTTTTATTTGCCTGAGACCAAAGGCGTAACATTAGAGAAAATCGAGGAACATTGGCGGAAAGGTGGAAAGCCACGGGATTTAAAGCCTTGATTTACAGTTTTTTGTTGAATCGCTAAGTTTTTTAGACAATATTATAATTTTTCGTTTTTGCGATAGACATAAACAACTCCGTATTGTGCAGTTTTTTGTCTGAAGTTTGTTGGGTCGGTCTTTTTAAAATGATTTTCGACTTCATTCCAGATTTTTTGTATGAGTTTATCGACTTTAGGACGCAATTGAGCTATGTTGTTAAGATTTTCGTTTGTGATTTTTTGTGATTGCTTGTAGTAGAAGTAAGCGTCTTTAAACTTTTCGTAATAAATTTTTACCAGAGAAATACGTGGGTTCTGGATGGGAGTTTGTCCTTGTGCTATTCTTTGTTCTTCGGCTTGAATAATTTTCTGTCCCCATTGAAGCACTTGTTTTTCAGTTTGTAGCTGAGGCAGGCTTAATGAGTCAGTGGGCAGGTCGAAAAGTTTACGGATTTTGGCAGGCAGTTCGCCTCGTTGAATAGCCATGTTCATGACCTGGATGAAATGTGAAACATAAAGTTTAGCCAGACGAAAAAGTTCTTTATATTGTTTGCTGTTTTCCACCTGTCGTTGGTAAGCTCTTTTGTATAAATCAACGGCTTGTTTGAATTCAGGATAAATCATTTTTACCTGATATTGCAGTTCAAAAGGAATAATAGGGTCGCCGAATTGTGAATTTTCGATTTTTTCATAGACTTTTTGTAAAGCTTTAAGTCGTGATTGGTCAGTATTTGGCAGTCGTCGATAAGGCATTAATGCTGGTATTTAATTGTTTAACGTAATGAGCAAATTTTATTCCAATTTAACTATAAAGACTTTGACTGAATTTGTTTTTAAATACTTAAAAACAATTTTTTTTTCTAAATTTGAGAATTGAAATTTAATTCATGAGTAAAGTGGCTAAATTTAGTCTTAAACTATTTACGCGGAGAAGCCAGATAAATCATATTTTCCTTTTTTATACATTATCGATTGCAACTATTTTTGTTTTGTTTGTTTTAGTTATAGGTATTACAGTTCATCGCCAGAAAATTAATACGTCGAATTTGATAAAAATTTACAAATTATTACCTGAATTTAGTTCGGTTGAGAAAACCCAAATTGAATTATTTTCAGACCCTTACAAATACATTCCAGAAAAAGATTATTTCAAAATCAAGAATAAATTAGAGCAGATTATTTTACAAATTGACCAATTAAAGGAAGATAAGGTCATAAGAAGGTCATTGTATTTACAAAGTTTGACTTCAGAGCTTGAACAATACAAAAGTGTTTTAGACCAGATAGCAAAGATGAATTATAGGTTTTTGAATCCAATGGATGGTAAGGTCGCAACTTTGAATAGGTATCTTAGCCAGTTTGAAATTACTACAGCTTTTATGCAACCACCTTTTGGTCAGTTTACTAAACAAATTATTGATTTAAACAAAAAATACCACCAGAAGTTAATCAGTCTTGAAGATTTTGATAAGCAATTGTTAAAAATTGAGTCTAAAGTTAAAAAAATTCCTGAAAAAGATGCTTATACAATTTTAATAAAACAGCGTTTTCTGTTTCTTTTGCAGCATATTACCAATCTTGTAAGTGAAATAATAAATTTTAAAAGCATTTATGGCGTTCCCTTTAGTTCTGGTTTGTTTAAGGAATTGGATTTGCATTTAAGCCAGGCTATCACTTATGATTTAAAATTAGGTGGAGACGTTCGTTACGACTTTGTTAAACGTATCAAATTTTTATTAGGTTCAGTTGTTTTTCTGTTGCTTGTTTTTGTCTTAATTGTAGTGCTGTTTTTCAATTATATTATTCGAGGTGCGGTTCCTATTATCACCCAGGTTAAGAACTATTTGAAAGACTTATCAATAGGTAAATTAATTGATGTTGAAACTTCTTCCGTTACAGAAGAGGCATACAGAATAACAAAATATTTGAAAACACATGTCGAGTCTTTACGAGATAAGAAACAAGTCATTGACAGGCTTGCACAACGTAATTACCAGGTTGATATTAAGTTGCTTAGCTTTGATGATGATTTGGGTAAAAGTTTGATAACTCTACGCGATGCTTTAAGACAAAGACAAAAAGAAGCAGAGCAGATTAGACAGGAGGAGAATAAGCAGAAATGGATGACAGAAGGCTTAGCTCGTATGAGCGAAGTTATGCGAGAAAGCGCTTATAATCTTGATACTTTATTCGAAAATACTCTAAAAGGTTTGCTGGAATTTATCGATGCGCCTATGGGTGCGTTTTATTACAAAGAAGAAATTAACGGCGAGATTTTTTATGAGTTAAAAATTGCTTTTGCCTACAACAAAAAGCGAATTCCAAAACTAAAATATCGCCTCACAGAGGGATTTATTGGCACTGTGGCCGCTGAAAAGCGAATTTTAGTGCTTGACCCTGTGCCTGATAATTATTTGTTTTACGAAACAGCATTTGGTTATTCAAAACCTACCAGTATTGTTTTCGTGCCTGTGATAACACAAGACGAAGTTATTGGCGTTTTAGAAATTGCCGCACTTTATAGCTTTCCTCAACATTATTTGCAGTTCTTAGAAAAATTCGCTTCAGATTACGCTTCTACAATTGTTTTCGTCAAAATAAATGAACAAACAAAAGCTTTATTAACCGAATTACGCGAAAAAACAAAACTCTTTGAACAAAAAGAACAACAACTTAGACAACAAATTTTACAGTTGACAGAACAAAAACTAAGATTTGAACAGCAGGTTTCGCAATTCAAAAAATTATGCCTGGACAAGGATAAGGTTATTATGCAAAATGCCGGCGAAATTAACACCCTAAGACAGCAACTTGACGAGAAAGAACAACAATTACAACAGGCTATCCAGCGCTTCGAACAAGCTGAATTGCGTTACCAGAAATACATCGAACGACTCGAGGACACTATCAAAAAACTTAACGAAGAATTGGAAAAACTACGAAAACAAAATAAATAATGAGCCAGAATTACCTTTATCTTAAAAACGCAACCTATATCGAACCTTTTACCTTAGAAGTCAGACAGGGCAACATTTTAGTCCAACCCGGCGCTGACGGAAAAATCCAGTTTGTCCAGCAAATACCTGACGATGCGCAAGTCCTGGACGTACAGGGCAAAATCGTTACCCGTTCTTTTGTTATTGCGCACCATCATATTTATTCTGCCCTGGCTGTGGGTATGCCTGCTCCAAAAAAACAGCCTACTAATTTTTACGAAATTCTGAAATACGTCTGGTGGACTCTGGACAAGTCTCTTACTAAAGACATGGTACTTGCAAGCGCTTTGACCACAGCAATTTATGCTGCAAAAGCCGGTGCTACTTTCATAATCGACCATCACGCTTCGCCGAATTTTATCCGTGGCTCGCTCAGTACCATTGCACAAGCCCTTGATTCCGCTGGGCTATCGCACCTATTATGCTACGAGATTACTGATCGCGACGGCCACGACAAAGCTCTGCAAGGTCTGGAAGAAACACAGGAATATTTAAAACATAACCAGGGACTTGTTGGCTTACATGCCTCTTTCACCGTCGAAGAAGAAACCATGAAAAAAGCAGCAGATTTAGCCGAAAAATACAATTCTGCTGTGCATATTCACGTGGCAGAAGACCGTTTCGACCAGGATTTTACTCTTTACAAGTGGCAAAAAAGGGTGATCGAACGTCTTGATTATTACGGATTTGTCAAAAATCCTAAGACCATTTTAGCGCACGCCATACATCTGAACGACAACGAGCGAATGATTCTGAAATTCGGTAAAGCCTGGATAGCACAAAACCCCGAAAGCAACTTGAACAATAACGTCGGTTTCTTCTCGTACCAGGGACTTGACCGCAGCCGCGTTATGCTGGGAACAGACGGCATGCACTCCGACATGATTCAGTCCACGAAAGCTGCATATTTTGCTGGCTTACCTGTCGAACCGCAGGATATGGCTGAAATTTACGCTCGTTTGCGTAACAGCCACAGATATTTACAGCAAAATGGGTTTAAGGGTGATGGTCAGAATAATTTAGTGGTTTTGGACTATCAAAACCGTACGCCTGTGACTCAGCAGAATTTCCTGGGACACTTTTTCTTTGGTCTATCCAGCCGCGATGTTTTGCACGTAATTAGCCAGGGTCGGCTTATCGTCAAAGACCGTAAAATGTTGACTATCGACGAACAGGCAGCTTTGCAATTTGCCCGGGAACAAGCTCAATTGCTCTGGAAAAAAATGCAAGAATTATAGCCACTCAGCACCAAAAATAGTACGAAAAATTTTTAAGCCAACAAAGCAGCCGAAAGATTAATCGTACAAAAAATTTAGACTGTTGGCTGTTGAGTGTCAACGTCCTTGAAGTTGTTGAGGATAAAGTTTAAAGTATTGTGCCAGAAAACTTTTTGGGCAATTTCGCTGGCAGTGTAGCCGAAACTGTATTTTTTAAATTTACGGTTTTGGCTGAGAACTTTGATAAAATCGTGGGCTAATTGCGGTAATTGGCTGGCTGTCGGGTATTTGTTTAGAGGATTTATAACTCCGTCGAAATCAGAGCCAAGCGCAAAAATATCATAAACATCGTTCTTTGCTCCGTAAACCTGCACGAGTCGCTCGACCATTGCCATGAAGTTGTTGACCAGGAGGTAAATCCAGCGTTGGTCGCGTTTGAAAAGCCATTGCCACAGAGTCAAGCGTCCCAATTTGTGGTCGTCAAGCATAATGCCCAGTAAACCTTTGTTTTTGTAAATGACCCACAAGTCTTCGGTGGTGACGTTTGTTTCAAAAGCTCGAAATCCTTTGTAAGTGCTACCACTAAGGTAAAGTGTGAATAAGTCGTCCAATTTGTCCAGACCAGAGAAAGCTCCGTGGCTGTAGATTATTGGGATAGTTTGTTTTGTGTTGAGGTGTATGAATTTATAAAGTTCTTTTCGTGCAAAAATGCCCAGATGTTTTGCATCAATCACGACGCGGCGTGTATTCTGGCATTCCTGGCTCATGCTAAGCAAGCATTTAATTACTTTCCAGCCCAGTTCTGTGATTGGTTCGTCGGGCATAGCGTTTTGTTTGTAAATGAGTTCGCCTTTTCCGTAAATGCTTTTTGCGTGTTGAAACATGCCATTGTTGAAGTGGTGGGCTATAGTGACATAGAAAAGCGGAGTTTTAGTTTTGAAGTTTAAAATGTTGTTAATTACTTGCTGGTGGTCTAAATTATTGACATCGGCAGAATTGCCGGAGATAAAAGCATGTGCGCCTTCAATCGCAGGAATAATGATTATTCGATCGGAATTAAGGTGGTCTGTGAGTTCCTGCCTGGTTTTAGGTACAATAGCTAAAGGATATTCGTTTTTTTGGGTTTCACTGATTAAAAATTCGTACTCCTGTTCTAATTGTTGAAAATAGTTGAATTCTGGTGAAAGTATTTGTTCGATGCGCTTTTCCGGAAAGTTTAAATACGCAGAAATAAGCAGGTTTTTAAGGTCCTGGTTAAGTTCGACTTTAGGTCTAAACCATTGTTGTTCAAATGGATACAGAGCTGCCAGGACGATTTTTACATTGCCGTTTTTTAGGTCAAAAAGGTCGGCCTGGGTGTATTTGGCATAACCGACGGTTGTGAGATATTCGGATTTATAGCGCAAAGTAGCTTTTTGTGGCTCATTACTATTGAGATAGGCAAACGGCCGAAGTGTAGGATGTACGTGAATATCTGCAAATTGGAGAAAACCGTGTTTTTCGTTCATTTTTAGATGTTTAAAGATGATAATTTAGACTAATTCCGCCAGTAAAACCTGTTAGCGGATGATTAGCAAATCCAATTTGTATGCCAAAGTTTTTTAAATCGTAATTAATTCCTAAAGTGTATGTGTAAATATTTTTTTGAAATCGGCCGCCTATCCTTAGTCCGACGTTCTGGATAATTCTATATTCAGCGCCCCATTTAAAGGCAGCTGGGTAAAGGACGCTTTTTTCGACTTCAGCTGTAAAATAGGCTTTTTGTGTAAATTTATAATCCATAGATAGAGCTAAAATCAAAGGAAAGTTTTGCGATTTAATCAGTCCGTACCAAAAATTGTAAACCCTGAAGCCAAGGTTTAAATTCGTAATAGGAGAGTAAACAGCTGATATTTCCGCAGTTGCAGTGTAGATGTTACCATAGTATTTGGGTTGGTCAATGATTTGAAAATTTAACTGCATGCCTGCGTAAAAATTATTCCAGAGTCTCATGCCATAAGCCAAACCCAACCGTTGTTCCTGGTACTCGGGAATGCCTATTGAGCTGAACGATAGACCAATTGTACCGCTTTTTTCAAAGCCATAAGCCAGAGCCAGGCTTTTTAAATCATATCCAGGTAAAGACAAAAAGTTTTGATAACTTATTCCTGCGTTAAATCCTTGAATCTTTGCAAGTTGAGCTTGATTGTAAAAAATCGAAAATACACTGGTGTCTGTTTGGCCAATGAAGCCCAAACTCAATGCCCGTGCTGAATAGGCTTCACTTTGCGAATAAAGGTTTTGAATTAACAGTAAACTAACAAAAAATAAAACTATTTTACGCATGAGATTTATTTTTCCTGATTGTGGTTTATTTTACTTCAAAGTCAAGTAATAAGCGATTTTCAATGTATGCTTGCAAACGGTCTCCAATATGTATCGGACCAACACCTGAAGGCGTACCTGTAAAAATTAAATCGCCCATTTTTAGCGTGATAAATTGGGAAATATACGAAATTAATTGGTCAATACTAAAAATCATTTGACTGCTATTGCCTTTTTGAACAGTTTTACCATTCAAATCAAGACGAAAATTAATATTTTGAACATCAGAAAACATTGTTTTGGGCAAAAATTCATTTCCTACAGGTGCCGAAAAATCAAAAGCTTTTGCTTTGCTCCACGGTAACCCTGCTTTTTTTAATTGCCTTTGTACATCACGAGCTGTAAAATCTATGCCAATGCCAATCTGGTCATAATAACGATGTGCAAATTGTACTGGAATGTGCTTTCCCATTTTATTTATCCGAACTACCAGCTCTACTTCGTAATGCACTTCATTGCTAAACTCCGGGTAATAAAACGGCTCGTTATTACGAAGCAAAGCTGTTTCGGGCTTTAAGAAAAATACAGGCTCGCTGGGCGCTGTGGAGTCCATTTCCCGTGCATGTTCTAAATAATTCTTTGCTACACAGATGATTTTCATATCAACAGAAAAATTTGCCTTTCGTTAAATTTATAAATTTAGCTGTTTTTGACAAATTTTTCAATTGCTCCTATTAGTTCATTAGGCTTTTCATACGGCAACAGGTGGGTGGCATCTTTAATCATTGTAGCTTGCAAATTGACGAAAAATTTTTTCATTAGCTGCAGGTCTTGTTCTTTTACAAACGGACTTTTTTCACCATAAATTAGCAAAGCAGGTACAGCGACAGCTTTTTGTAAACTAACATAAGCTTGCGATGGCGTTTCCATGTACTTAATAAGCGCAGGAAGGTTAAATTTCCAGCGAAATTTGCCATTGTCACTGGCGATATTTTTTAACAAAACCTGGACTAAATTCGGATTCTCAATCAATTGCTCAAGAGCCTGCTCGATTTGCTTACGCGATTGCATTTTCGATAAATCAAAGTCTAAAAGCTTCTTCAAATCACGGTATAAATTAAGCACGTTGCTAAATTCTTTTTGCGTATAACTGCGAGCCGAAACATCCACGATAATTAATTTATCAACGTTTTGCCCGTAGTCTTGTGCATACAGCATACTGACACGTCCGCCCATTGAATAACCAATTAAGATGATTTTGTCTAAATCTAAATCTTCGACCAATTCAGCTAAATCCTGCATCATCAATTGGTGTGTATGCTCATGACTGTGCGGACTTTTCCCGTGATTGCGTTGGTCTGGTACAATTACTCGAAAATTTTTCGAAAAATATTTAGCAATAGGCAGCCAATTATCTGACATTTCAAGCATCCCGTGTAAAATAACCATGGGCCTACCGCTTCCAAATTCACGATAAAATAATTTCATTTTCGCCAGGGCTTGGTGTTTTGTACTAAATTATGAATTTGACATGTAAAATATTGCAAATCACAGGGTAGTTTAGAAAAATTAAAACATCTTTCGAAAGCGGGTTGTGTTTTGATGCAAAATGAATTGATTATTAGGCGATTGTTTTGAATTTGCGGCAATTTGGCACAAAAATTTGTTCTGGACGAAAAAGCGATAGGCGGGCATCACAAGATGCCCGCCTATCGTAACAACTCTGCTGCAATATGTGGCAAAAACGTTTATCTGAGTGTTGCGCCTAATTCTTTTTCCAATGCGGCGACAATACGTTTTATCGTTTTATCTACATGCTTGTCTGTTAAGGTCTTATTTGGATCGCGTAGAATTATGCTAATAGCGTATGATTTTTTGCCTTCAGGGATATTTTTGCCCTTGTAAACGTCGAAAATGTTGATTTCTTCGATAAGTTTTTGTTCTGTTTTGCGGATTATATCTACAACTTGCTGATATTTAATATTTTCGTCTAAAAGCAAAGCCAGGTCGCGGCGAACAGACGGGAATTTAGGCAGAGGTTTGAACTTAATTTCTTTCTGTTGATTTTCAAGTAGCAAATTCCAATCGAATTCTGCAAAATATACAGGTTGCTCGATTTCGAAAATCCGTAATAGTTTGTTCGATACAGCACCAAAGAAAACAGCAGTTTTATCGTTCAATTTGTATTCAAGGCCGTAGTTTAGCAGTTCGTTTTGAGATTCGTCGGTCTGGAATTGGTCTAATGAGTAATTAAGCCTTTTGAGAATGTTGTCAACGTAAGTTTTAAGCAGGTAAAAATCTGATTCTTTAGCAGGTGTACGCCAGTTTGGTTTTTCGCGCAGGCCGGTGAGCCATAAAGCCAAACGTGGCATTTCGCTGTAACGCCTGTCAAAGTCTGTTTCGTTCGGATTTAAAAAGTAAACGTTACCAAATTCGTAAAATTTCAAATCAAGGTTTTTGCGGTTGATATTTCGAATAATTGATTCTAAGCCGCCAAAAAGTAAAGTCTGACGCAAAACAGCTACGTCAGAGCTTAAAGGATTCAGTAACCGCACTAAATTTTCGACTTTGTAAGTTTGCAGTCCTTCGTAATATTTCTCTGTCTGCAAAGAAGTATTCATAATTTCGTTAAAGCCTAATGATGATAGATAATCGCTGATTATGTTGACAGGAATTTCAGGGTCTGCTTCGTGTTTTTGGTGTACGGATTTAATCACAGATGGTAATGGTACATTGTTAAAGCCGTAAATTCTAATAATTTCTTCTGCCACATCTGCAGGCCGACGAACGTCCCAACGGTAAGTAGGAACGACAACCTGGAGTTTTTCGTCGTCTTCTTGAGTAATTTTTATTTCTAAAACGTTTAAAATTTGCTTAATCTCGTCGGGTTTAAATTTAATTCCAAGCAGACGGTTGACATAATCGTATTTAACAGTAACCTTGAATGGTTCGATAGGACGTGGATAACGGTCAACAATATTTGAAGCGATTTTGCCACCAGCCAATTGCTTGATAAGTAAAGCTGTGCGTTTAATAGTCCAAATTGTGTTATTTGGGTCGACGCCACGTTCGAAACGATATGACGAATCTGTACTTATACCGAATTTTTTAGCTGATTTACGAATCCATGTGGGGTTGAAAAATGCACTTTCCAGGAAAATATGTCGAGTCTTATCTGTAACGCCAGAATTAAGACCACCGACAATACCAGCCAGAACCAATGGCGTGCCGTCAGCTCCAGCAATGACCAGGTCATTTTCAGTAAGAGTAAGTTCGTCGCCGAAAAGAGTGGTGAATTTTGTGCCTGGTTCAGCTGTTTTTACACGTATTTTGCCACCGGGGATTTGATCAGCATCAAAAGCGTGTAATGGATGGCCGATTTCGTGAAGTACGTAATTTGTGATGTCAACGACGTTGTTAATTGGCTTTTGACCAATAGCTTTAAGCCGATTTTGCATCCATTTAGGAGAAGGCTTAATTTCTACGTCCGTAATAGTCAGACCTGCATAACGTGGACAAGCTTCTAAATTTTCGATTTCTACATCAATGGTACGTGTAATTTCGTCGATTTTAAAATCGTCGACAGACGGCAATTTTAGTTCGATGTCCAAATTAGGTTCGTGGATTTTCAGATAAGCGTAAAGGTCACGAGCAACGCCGAAATGTGAAAATGCGTCAGTGCGATTTGGAGTAAGGTCGATTTCAAAAACAGTGTCCTGGTAAATATCAAAGTACTTTTTAGCAGGTTCGCCGGGCTGTGCATCATCAGGTAAAACGATAATTCCAGTATGGTCGGGGCCGAGTCCGATTTCGTCCTCGGCAACAATCATGCCCTCAGAGCGAACTCCGCGAATTTTTGCTTTTTTGAGTTTAAAAGGTTCGCCATTATACGGATAAAGCGTAACTCCTGCGGGTGCAACGACAACTTTTTGTCCTTCGGCAACGTTTGGCGCACCGCAGACAATAGGTAAAACTTTATCGCCGACGTTAACTTCGGTATAATGCAAATGGTCGGTGCCTTGTATACGTTCGCATTTTAAAACATGACCAACGACCAGTCCTTCCAGACTGCCAGGTACTGACGAATATTGTTCGACTTTAGCAACTTCAAGACCGATTTGAGTCAGAATATCTTTTAAAACATTAGCCGGTAAGTTTATTGGTAAATAGTCTCTTAGCCAATTGTATGAAATTTTCATTGCGCAAAAATTTTTCTATGTTATTAAACTCCACAAAAGTAATAAAGATTTTTTGTAGAGCAAAAGTTGTTGACGTCTGTCCCAAATTTTTCGATAATAATAGCTTTGATGTTAAAAACTCAGGTTTTCGTCAGCTTAAAGCTTAATGAATTTGAATGAATAGGATTTGCTTTGCGGTGTATGTACTTGCAAAATATAATTTCCTGGCTGTAAGAATTGGACCTGTACTGTGTTGGTGTTAAAAAGTTTTTGAATATAAATAATCGAGCCGTCCATATTCAAGATTTTTACGATACTTCCCAGAGGAAGGTTCTGTAAATAAATTTTATCGACAGCCGGATTTGGGTAAATAGCTACTGTTCGATAACTATTGTGAAGGTTGGAGTATGTGATTTTGCGATAATAATAATCATATTTCGCAGTGTAAGTCCAATCATTAGCCGAATTATCCCAGGAATATTTGGTATAGTTTGTTCTTATACCATCGGTGTTGTATTCAAAAGTTAGTTTATAATGAGGGGTATACTCTGAAGTGTTGAAATCGTAGATTAAATACTCTTTAGAGATTAGCAGATTATCGTTGTTGTATGTGTAAACGTATTTGTCTTTACTGACTAAAGAATTAGCAGAGTCATTTCTATATGAATAAACAATTGTTTCAGTAAGCAGAGTATCCTCGTAAGTGTTGATTGTTTTATTTATTCTAATCCATTGTTGTGAATCGTTATCCCAAGAATATACGTATTTTTCAGCCACTTGACCGTTAGATGTGTATATGTAGCGATATAAGTAATAATTTTCCCAACCCTGATTTTGTGAATTATATTTATATTTAATTATGGTGTCAGTTTTATCTCCAAAAGAAAAATGATAATAGTGGTATTTAGTTTTTTTGTCTAAAAACCATGAGCCTGTCCATTTGAACTGGATAATGAAATCTACAAGTCCAGAAGGAGAATAAAAATACTTCTTTTTGTAGCTTTTTTCCCATGAGTCAGAAAAATCATCATAAGAGAATTTTATCACTGAGTCAGTTCGGTCTATTTGATCGTAGAAATAAAAAAATTTGTAGCCATAATCGGGAACGTAGTGATAAAGTTTGTAAACAATTTGTCCCTTGTCATTATAGCGATAATAAATAGCAGTATCTGACCATGAATTGTTGTCGCGATTGTATTGGATGAATTCATGGACATTGACCAAATCGTCGAAATAATTGATATGAATGGTGTCAGTTACCCATGAACCGACTTTGCTGTAAGAGTAAATGTAGTAATCTTGCGTTTTACCAATTTGATTGTAATTAATAGAAATTTGGGTTTTACTTAATGACCATTGATTGCCTGAGCCTTGGTAATAATAAAAGGAATCAAGGTTCCAGAAGGTCGCTTTAGCTGAAAGAGGCTCAATGTTTTGAGCGGTAACATTTGAAAAAATAAGAAATAATGCGAAAAGGAAAGAAAATGCTTTTTTCATAGTCTTTTTACGTAAAAATAAAAAGAAATGTTAAAAAATTCGATAAAAAATTGATGAAATGTAATTAAATTTAATATTTGTGATCTTCTGTTTAAATTTTATGTAAAAAACGGTTTATC
>WFZV01000015.1 GCA_015489395.1 Bacteroidales bacterium | reverse complement strand
AGTAATACCTGGTCGCAGCAGACTGTAGTCCCCAGCAGGTATGTTTTTACTTATATGATGGAGTACAGCGGATTTGACAATAATATTCATCAGAAAATAAAATACCGAATTTATTGGACTCCAGGTGATTATCATGCTTTTGCTTATATGGTCTCGGATGAGACTGGTCGATTTGTCAGCTTTGAGATTTTAGACCGTTTAAACCATAATGACATTTTTATTGATTTGCGTGAAAAACAGGGATTTTTAAGCGCTTTACCTGAATTTCCTGTAAAACTTGAAAAGTTAAATTTGACACCAACAGAGAATCTGGATACAGGGAAGTTTTTTATCAGCCGTGAATACTTAGTCCAGTCTGATGATAAAGTCTTTCATTATTGGATAGCTCTTAAGTCGCCTGCTGTTGATAGTGTTTTTGCTTTTCTCAATTCCTTTGGCTTGAAATTTATCACGTATCCCCAGGGACAGGAGTATATTGTGACAAAATTTAAAGAAAATCAGGGTGATAGCACTTTGTCATGGTTTGATTTAACAGGTTTAAAAAAGGAGGGATATTTTGTTTTTGATTTGAGAAAGTATAGAATTTTAGACCGGAGGTATTAGTTTTGTGTGATTGCCTGAAAGAGTTCAGTGTCTATGGCTTTAATTACAGGAAGGTTGTTGTATATTCCGCAGATTTGTGTATAATGGCGGTTTAAAATGTAGTGTTTTTGAATGTTTTTTGTGATTAAAATCAATTTTTTTCCTGTCAAAACCCAAAGTTTATCTGCATCTGCAGCAATTCCAATGGCATTAGGCACCTGTATAACGGGTTTTAATTGTTGTAAAGGCGTGATTTTGAAGATTTTATCGTCCGACAGAAGTATTATGTTCATTCCGTCAAAATCCATGCTTTTTATGTTAGAAAAATTCTGCAATGGAATTTTGTTCTCTATTTTGTTGTTTAAAAAATTGATGATGTACAATTGGCTTAAAAAATCATCGTAAACTGCTAATTGTGAAGATGTTGTTAGTTTAAAAATTTTTGGATTGTAAATTTCCAGTGCGTCTAAATCAACGGTGTAACGCTGCTGTAAAAAATTATCGAAAATTAAAATCTGGTTGTCAGATGTAAGTACAGCGTTAATAAGCCCTGCGTATGTGTCGAGCTGACGGATTGGCACGAGGATGTTTTGGCTAAATGAAGTGTCTTGTTGTTTTAGAAAAATCCTTGTGTCATGGCTAAAAAATATAGAATTTTCGCTGCAGGAGCATTTTTGTGCTTTGATACCCAGGTCGTTTGTACGGATAGTGTCATTGGAAACTAACGAAAGCAGCAGTATTAAACAAAGCTTTAGCATGTGCGAAAGGATTTGTGTTTGAAAATTACTGATTTACAGTGTTTTGTGGTTATATGATTAGGTCTTTGCTCTCCAAAAAAATTAGATTGTACAGATAATCAGTTGAGTGAGTTTAAAATGCTTTTTTTGTAAAAGTTTTTAATCCAGGTGCGTATTATTTTTGGCTAATCTGCAATAAAAACTGTTCGATATCTTTTCGGGCCTGGCGCTGGGAGCAAGTAAAATTGTTCAAAATTACCACAAAAGCCAGAGTCTGTTTTTTTGTATTGGTTAAATATCCAGCATAAGCACGGACACGGTTCATAGAGCCGCTTTTGGCAAACATCCTGCCCTGAAGATAAGTATTTCGGCCGACATATTTCAAAGTTCCGTTAATCCCGGCGATTGGCAAACTACTGATAAATTCGTCTTTATGCGGCGAATGGTAGATTTTTTCTAAAAGCGTCAAAAGGCTTAGGGCAGTGATGGAGTTATAACGACTCAGACCGCTGCCATCGACCAAATGCAGTTGATTTGTGTCGATTCCCAATGAGTCCAAAAAGTTGTAAACAACGTGTAAGCCTGCTTTAGTACTGCCATTGTCAGCGAATTTTTTGCCCAATAGATTTAGCAAAACTTCAGCGTACAGGTTAATGCTTTTGTGGTTGGTGCGTGCTATTATGCTATCGAGCGGTGGCGAATAGTAAGTAAAAAACGTTTTTCGTAATTCAATTGGCGAAAAGTCTTTATCCAGACGAGTGGTCGTTGCTTTGCCGTCAACGTAAATGTTATTTGCGATTAATTTGTCTTTTAGCTGCTGAGCTAAGAAAAGCGGCGGATCAGGTATGGAACCTTTTACGATAAAAGAATCGCGACCAGCAGGTAAATAGCCAATTGCAATACGGTCGTAACAATATGGCGCACCAATGATATAACTTTTGTCCGAGTGGATATGTGCAGATTTTACAAAGTTTTGAATCTTAAGTCCGCTGATTTCGGGACTAATTTTAATTATTTTCGTTGGGCTGTTACGGTATTTGCCTGTACGAAAGTAAATTTTGTACGTGTTATCGTAAATACAAAGAGCTGTAGGCATTGCACCGTAATAATTTCCGAGGTCTTCCCATGTCCATTTTTGCGGAACAGGATACTGGTTAAAGTACGAAGCATCTGCGATGATTTTGCCATGAATCTGCTTTATGCCTAAATTTTTAATCGCTTTTATCCATAAATCCCAGAAATTTTCATGCTCGAAGTTATCTGAACCCAACGTCGGGTCACCCTGCCCAAAGATGTACAAATTACCAAACAGTATCGAATCAATAATTTTTCCATCGTATTGCAAAAAGGTTTTAAGTCTGATGTTACCAAGTAAAAACATAGCAGCTGACGTGGTAAACAGTTTTTGTGTCGAGGCTGGTATGACAAATGTCCTGGGATTGTAGCTAACCAGTAATTGCCTGGTGGATAGGTTTTTAACCATAATCGCAACTTGCCCGTACCTGTATTGTGGTTTTTTAGCCAATGATGAAGCTAAATAATTGTACTGTTGCGAAAAAGTAAGATTTAAACCGATAAGATTTAAACATAAAAAAACAATTAATTTCTTCATAATCATCGAATTACAAGTAGTTTTTTTACTGTTTTTTGCTGCGTAGATTCATTATAACAAAAAATTAAATAAACACCTGAACGAACTTTTTGACCGTTCAAATTGGTTAAATTCCACGTTGCAGTTCCCCCATGCGAGCGGGTTTCGTAAACTAAATTGCCTTCGATATCCGTGATTTTTACCAACGAATTATACATCAAGCCTTTAATTACCACTAAATCCGAAAAATCAGGTTTAACAGGATTGGGATAAACAATCACATGATTAAAGTCGTTGTATGACTGCGAACCATCTGACTGGTATTTAATTAGCCCGATGTCTGTTATGAAATAAACTTTTCCTGTGGCAGAATCAATGCTAATTTTATAAACATAGTTTGTTATGAGCTTATGGTTAAATCTGCTAAAAGCCCCTAATTGCTGGGTTCCATCATCATTTATGAAAAAGATCCCCGCTCCGTCGGTTACTACCCATTTACGGTTGCCCGCATCTGTAGCAATATCCGTAACATTGATATTGTCCAGTAGATATGCGTAAATCGTTGTGTCATTGAGAGTTATTTGGACTTTTGGACGGACAAGGGTTGTATTTTGCAAATCGTCGATTTCCAGATAAGCTACGCCGTCGGTTGTTGCGAGCCACAAAAGCCCGTCTTTATCTTCGTTGATACTGTTGATAGCTTTACCTATATGCGGCGATGGATAAAAAACGCGGGATTGATTTTGTGTAAAATCAATCCCTAACAGCCCATCATTGAAAAGATTTGCCCAGAGCATATTGTTTTGTGATAGGATAAATTTACCCACCCTACGATTTGCCGCAACATTAGACAGATTGACAACATTCCAGCTATGCTGATTTAGGTCGTATTTGACCACTGGATAAGTCGATGATTGGCTCAAAATCCAGAGTTGGTTATTGTCGTCAAAATGTAAGTCTTTAATTATCACATTGTTTCCTATGCCGCTAAGCGGAGAATTTGTCGAGTTAAAAATATTGGTTATTTGACCGTTGTAAACTTCCAACAGCCCAGCACCATTTGTCCCTATGAATATGTGCAAAGAGTCTTGCGGGTCAACAGCCAGGCATGTAAGGTGTTTGTTTACAGGAAGATAGTAATGTTTCCATTGTCCGTTGAAATCACTTGAAAAGCTGGCTATAAAATTATTCGCAGAATCAAGTGCAGTTGGTTTGTAAAGTATGTAAATGTCGTTGTTGTATGCCTGAACAAAAGAAATATTGTCGCTCAAAGGCGATGGATATTGTATTTTTTGTGAGAAATCGATGATTAAACCATTATAAAGGTCTGTGCAAAATGTCTGATTATTAGCGATTAGCATGTCTGTTATGAACGAAAATGCGGTATTGGCGATGGAATGGCTTGAAAGTAAAGTACCGGTTGTGTCGAATTCCATGATTTCATGAGCGTATAAATAAATTCGATTGTCTGAAACGTAAAATCTGTATTTTCCTGTCTGCGAGATAATCTGATTAAAGCTGTTGCCCTGAAGTTTATAAATATTCGTTTGATTACCGTCGTATGTGAGAAAGTAAAGATTTTGCTGATTGGTTTGCAATTGTTCGACATCAGAAATGTTTAATTCAGACCAATCGCTAAATGAGCTAATGTCTTGATTGTTTGCAATGTAATATAATCCGTTGGTCGTTGCAGCATAGATTTTATTATCGAAAAATGCTAAGTCGTTGACCTGGTCGTTGCCAGGGAAGATGCAATGTTCAACAATTTCAAGATTTTGAGGATTAAGCTTAAGTACGCCCCAAACACCGCTGATGTAAATAAAATTATTATCGTTGGTTATTGCAGTGAGTCGCTTATCTGGGATGTTTGTTTGTTCTAACAGATACGGGATATTATAGATTTGATTGTTTTTTAAAACATCAATATTGCCGGTTTTGTAAATAATCGTGAGTGTTTCAAACGGTTTAGAATACAAAATGGCGGTTATACTATGGTCAGAAAGCTGGTTGAGAGCGCTTAAGCGATTGATTTCTTGACTTGTTAGTTGGTAAGTAATGATGGTATTGTCCGAAGCAGCGTAAATTGTTGAGTTTGAGGCAGTGATATGCTTTAAACGGATTGATGAAAAAAGTTCGCCCCAGGTATTAAGTTTTTGAGCCTTAAGCAAAAGCGAACAAAACAGCAGAAGAGTCAAAAATGATAGTCTTTTAGACATAAAAAGAGTTTTTAAAAAGAAAAATTTTGCTAAATTTACCACAAAATTAACATTGTTATTAAATCACAAAAATAAGTTTTTGTTTAATGCGATGTGTGACCTCGGTTAATTATCCGATTTTAATGTGGAAGTATAAAATCAAAACTCTAAAAATAAAAGCTATGAACTTTCCAGAAGATTTGAAATACACAAAAGAGCATGAGTGGATTCGCGTTGAAGGCGATACAGCTGTCGTTGGAATTACTGACTATGCTCAAAGTGAATTGGGCGATATTGTTTATGTTGAAGTACCAAATGTAGGCGAGACACTTTCTCAGGGCGATACTCTTGGAACAATCGAAGCTGTCAAAACTGTTGCTGATATTTACATGCCAGTCGATGGAGAGGTTTTAGAAATGAACTCTGAGCTGGAAAATGCACCTGAGCTGGTCAATCAAGACCCATACGGCAAAGGATGGATTGCTAAAATTAAAGTTTTAAAACCTGAGCAATTAAACGATTTACTTACAGCTGAGCAATACAAGCAAATGATTAATGCTTAAATTTTAACTTGATTTTCAAAGGGCTGTCTATTGTTTTTTCAGAGACTTTTGTTTCGGGCAGCCCTTGTATTTTAAAAAGTTTTTTATGTTCGGGAAAATTAAAAAAAATACCGGTCGATACCATTATCTCGACAAAAAGAAGCAGGTAAGACTTTACAAGCGGCTTTTGTCTGTCGAGTTCGATAATATGCCGTTTTATAAGTATGCTATTGCTTTGGCTTCAATGTTGGATGACCAGTTTTTTTCGAATATTTTAATTACAGGACAGGCTCGCCGTGAGACTGATATTACATGGTTTTTGAAAGATTATACAATGAATCTGGATTTTGTTGCACAGGACTTTTCTCAGTTTAAAAAAGATTTAGACCTGTACAAAGACGTAAATTTAATTCAGCAGGATATTTTAGAGTTTAAACCAGATGACCGCTACGATTTAATAATTGTAATTGACGAAATAACAAGAATTTATAAATTTTTAGGTCGTTTGGTTAAAAAATTGCATGATTTGGCAGACCAAAATGCCAGAATCATCTTTTTCATTCGATACTTTCCACCAGACCAATTAATTGACGATGGCATTAAGCTTTTTACTTCCACAGACGAGATTTTAAAATATTTACCGTTTGATGTACGTTCAAA
>WFZV01000014.1 GCA_015489395.1 Bacteroidales bacterium | reverse complement strand
GTGCTGATTGATTGACTTTTTCCCGGCGTTAATTTTATCGTGCAATTCAATTCATTGTTCGTCACTGTGTCCCTAACTTCCTTAAATTCAATGTCAACAAGTTTGTAAATAGCAAATTTGGATAAGTGCAAATAAGTATTTTGTACAGTAGAAAACCTGAACAAAGAGTTAGGTCGGATATAGACCTCGCGCAGGACGTGCTTGGGCTTGATAATGTATGTGTTTTTTCGAATAAAATAATACGGTATTGTGTCGTCTTTGTAGAAAACCGCTGTGTCGCAACCGGCAAAGTACTGTTTTGGATTTGCCAATGCCTCGTTGGGATTGTAATCCGAAAAAATATACACGTTTTTGATATAAAACTTCCTGTGGGGGATAGGCTTTCCATCGCGGTCAACTGCCTGGCTTATTTTGACAAACACTTTTGCTTTGTTTCCCCGTCCGCTTGTATCCACGTCAAAGCTGATGTAATCCTCAGTAAAATAATAATAGCCATTTTCCTTCATAAACGAGACGAATTCTCGCCTGTATCGCTGTAAATATTTGACTGCCAGAGGGACACCTCGCCTGAGTCTGAGCTGTTTGTTTTTATTTATGTAATGCAAAAGAACCGTGTCCTGTACAACGTATTGCACCGAATCAATAATAAGCGGCTGCCCCGGATTGACAATAAATTTTATGTTGACTTTTTGTTTTTTTCTGTGAGTGACCACATTTATTGTTGGATGGTAAAAACCAAGGCTCATCAAATAATTTTTCATGTAGAGAATGGAACGGTTGACCAGATTTGTGTCGTAAATTGGCGGTTGTTGTCCGATTTTTTGTAAAAATTCCCACCAGGTAAATACGTTGCGCTTTTGTAATTTAAGCAATTCGACTGGCCGGCGGCGTTTTCGCTGTTTTACTTTTTCGTCGTATTGTTTAAAAAGTGAGTAATATTCCTGGGCTTTTGCTGAATCTATTGATTTGTATTTCAAGTAAAGATTCCAATATTTGTTGCGTTTAGCCTGTAAAACAGCTGTTTTGTAATCGTACCGGCGGGCGATTCGTAGATTTTTTTTGTATAATTTTTCACGTTTTTTGTCAATACGCCGGGGTGTTTTCTTTGGATTTGGAATGTTGTAAATATAGGCATAAACAGGCAAACCAAGCAGCCTTTTGAGCTGTGGCTGCTGTATATAACGCTTTAATTTCGCTGTACTTATCGACTTATTGCCTTTTACTTCGACTTTGATTTTATTAACTACATATTTCCCTTTAGGCACAGTACGCGTCACACTGCACGAAGTAAATATCAAAATTATCGCAGATATTACTATGGACAATCTGTTCATTTATGCAATAATTTGATTTGCAGTACTTTTTGAGTTTTAGAGGTTATTCTAAATCTCTGGTCAATTCTATGTCCGACTACCCAGATTATCCGGTCAAACCTGTCAGTTAGCACCAAAACCTGGCGTTTGTCGAAATAATTGAGTTTTAAATCTTTAAGAAAATCGCTTAATTTTCGTCGTCCCTGCATGCCTAAAGGTATAAACCAATCGCCTGTTTTCCAAAATCGGATTCTTAATGGAAAGGCTAAACGCTCCAGATCAAATTGGCCAATTGTCGTGGGAACCTTCAAATTTATTTTGTCAACCGTAGTTATTTTTATGTCAAAAATATAGTTTAAAACTTCAATTCGCTGGTTTTCAGGTTTAAAAATTTGTATGTTTAAAGCTTCTTGCGGCTCGTCCTTGCCGATTAACAAATATCCGCGGTCTATCACAGCACGGTAAGGATGAGCGACAAAGCTTGTTCCCGTTTGTTTATGCAAATCACTGTAAATCTGGTCGATTTGTGACGGAGAGAAATTATATTCGCGTAAAATTTCAAAAAGCACCAATTTGCTGTGTTCGCTGGATAGTAGCTTTTGTAAATTAATTTTTATGCCAAACGGCTCTTGACTTATGATTTGATTTTTTATCTGGCTTAAAAACTGCTGCACCACAGCATAAACCTGTCGTAAATTTTCAGCTGTTCGCAATACATTTTGCTTAAACCCCGGATTTATGGACTCAAACTGCGGCACAATCAGATGACGGATTTTGTTGCGAACAAAATCCGTCTCCAGATTCGTTTTATCAATGCGAAAAGCCAGATTATTTTGCTGGCAATACTGCAAAATTTCGCTTTTATACGCAAAAAGCAATGGACGGACGATTTTTCCTGCTTTCGGCGGAATACCAATTAAGCCTCGAATACCTGTTCCCCGCATCAAATTAATTAAAATCGTCTCAACATTATCATCGGCAGTATGGGCAGTTGCGATTTTAGTAAAACCATGTTCCCGGGCTAATTGCTCAAACCAGGAATATCGCAACTGCCGTGCCGCCATTTCAATCGATAATTTATTTTCTCTGGCATAAGCACGGGTATCAACGCACCTGGTAAAAAACTTTATGCCATGATTTTGCGCAAAATTTCTGACAAATTCCTGGTCAACGTCTGCATCCTCGCCTCGCAACTTGAAATTGACATGTGCAATGGCAAAATTAAATCCTGCTCGCAAAAACAAATGGGCAAGAGCGATGGAATCAGGACCGCCGCTGACCGCTACCAGAACACGGTCAGCGGCGGTCAGCAAATCATGCTCCTTGATATAGTCCAAAAACCGCCCTAACACAACGATTAGAAATTACTGTATTTTACCCTTGGCTGGTTTGATGCGAAAATGTTTTCAACAACTGCAGTTATGTCCTTAAATTTACTATTCAAAATCATCGAAGCAATAGCATAAGGCTTCCAGCTTGCCTGCTTGTAAGTCTGGATACGGTAACGTTCGAAAATTTCGTTAGTTACCTCGCCATGCTCACAGTTTAATCCTGAAATATCCGCAGGTAACGGGTGCATATACAAAGCTTTTCCGTCTTTGGTCAAGGCCACACGTTTTTCGTCAGTAACCCAATCCATGTGCTTGGCATTTTCGGCCAAAGCCTGCTTTTCCAATTCCTCCAATCCTTTCTCATCTCCAGCTTTAAGCAGTTTTGTACGTTCCTGCATAACCCAGAACGGCGCCCAGCTCTTGGGATAAATTATATCTGCATCACGAAAAGCCTCATCCATTGAATTTACGATTTCGAACTTGCTATCGTACAATTTTGCCTGGTTTTTAGCCAGATCAACTACTTCAGGCATTAAATCATACCCCTCAGGATGAGCCAGCACAACGTGCATTCCCAATCGTGTCATTAAGCCAATAATACCCTGCGGAACAGACAACGGTTTGCCATAACTTGGCGAATATGCCCAGGTAACTGCGATTTTTTTACCCTTAAGATTTTCAAGACCACCAAAATAATCAACCAAATGCAGCAAATCAGCCATTGTTTGCGTCGGATGGTCAATATCGCTTTGTAAATTGATAATTGTCGGGCGTTGTGGCAAAACCCCGTGTTCAAAACCATCATCAAGGGCCTGCCCAACCTGACGCATATACGCATCACCTACACCAATAAACATATCATCGCGAATACCAATAACCTCGGTCATGAACGAAATCATGTTCATTGTCTCTCTAACTGTCTCGCCATGTGCAATTTGTGTTTTTTTCTCATCAAAATCAATAACCTGAAGACCTAATAAATCTGCTGCCGAAGTATATGAAAACCGCGTTCTTGTGGACTTATCACGAAAAATCGAAATAGCCAGACCTGAATCGTAAACCTTTGGCGACACATTGTTGTCTCTGAAAAACCTGATTATTTGAGCGACTTTAAGAACCGTCTTTAAATCTTCCAAACTTTTTTCCCAGGTAAGCAAAAAATCCTGAGCGTACAGTTTTTCTGGTTTAAGCGAAACCAATCCTTCCAAAAGCTTATGAAATTCATTTAAATCCACCATGATCCCTGATTTTAATTTTTGTACAAAGATAACCAAATAGTGTTTAAAACATTAAAAATTTAAAGCATACCAGGCATAAAATGCAGTAGCTTTGACAAGGTGGTCGATAGGTACTTTTTCATTTGGAGCATGAGCATAAACCTCATTTCCAGGGCCAAAACCGATTATCGGAATACCGTAATAGCCATTTATAGTGACGCCGTTGGTCGAGAATGTCCATTTATCAACTTTTGGCTCAGCATCGAATAAATCTTTAAATACTTTGCGACCCAGCTGGATAACCGGATGATTTTCATCGATTTTCCAGGTAGGATAATATTTCTCCATGCCGTACTCAAGTCCAGTCCAGGCCTTGCCTTTGTAATAAGGCACAACAATTTCTGCATCTTTAATGCCTAAATCGTCTAAAATCTGCTGCAACTCAGCTATAGCTGTTTCTTTAGTTTCGCCCCATGTCAGACGGCGGTCTAAATATAATTGTGCGTAATCTGCTACAGAACACTGGGAAGGTGCATCTGATTTGAATTCGCTAACAGTTACCGTGCCTTTGCCAAGGAATGGATCAACTTTAAGCCGCTCATTGAGTTTTTCGATTTCCAGTGCAACTCGTGAGCCTTTGTAAATAGCATTATCACCACGCTCAGGAGCCGAGCCATGAGCAGAGAGGCCATGGATTTTAATCATTATCTCCATACGTCCACGATGCCCACGGTAAATATTCAAATTCGTTGGCTCAGTGATAATTACAGCATCCGGCTTAATTTTATCTTCTTCGACAATATACTTCCAGCAAAGTCCGTCGCAATCTTCTTCCAGTACGGTTGTGGTAAAGTAAACAGTCAGGTCACGGTCAAAACCTAATTCTTTGAGGATACGGCCAGCAGTAATGAACGAGGCAGCACCACCTTCCTGATCAACACTTCCGAGGCCCCAAACGTAACCGTCTTTTATTTCGCCTGAAAATGGGTCAAAGTCCCAATTATCCAGATTTCCGACATCAACAGTATCGATGTGTGCGTCAATAGCCAGAATTTTCGAGCCATTACCGATTCGGCCGATTAAGTTTCCCAGGCCATCAAAGCGGACTTCGTCGAATCCAGCGTCCTCCATGTACTTTTTAAGAATTTTCTGTACTTTTTCTTCTTCGCCGCTCAGTGAACGGACTTTGACAATGTCTGACAGGATTTGTGCTGTGTAATCCCTGTACTTTTCTGCCAGAGCATAAATCTTTTTAGCATCTGTTTCCATGGCTGTAAGTTTTTAATATTTTTACGTTAAGTTGAAGCCTAAAGCGAAATTCA
The DNA here is from genome assembly GCA_015489395.1 of Bacteroidales bacterium. Classification (GTDB taxonomy): domain Bacteria; phylum Bacteroidota; class Bacteroidia; order Bacteroidales; family S143-33; genus S143-33. The sequence continues at coordinate 573 of WFZV01000014.1, read as the reverse complement.
CCAATTATCGTAAAAAAATTTATTCTTAGCAAAATATTAAGCTCTTTTAAAAAAATAGGGCTGCCCAGTGGGCAGCCCTATTAAAAAATTCTCAAAATCGTTATTATTCAACTACCTTAGCTAAGTTTGAGCCTGCGCTGAACTTAACAACTTTCTTAGCCGGGATGTTGATAACTTCTTTAGTTCTTGGGTTGCGGCCTTTACGAGCTTTGCGTTCAGCAACTTTCCATGTACCGAAGCCTACTAAAGAAACACGATCGCCTTTTGCAAGAGCTTCACTAACAGTGTCTAAGAAGGCGTCCAAAGCCTTCTTTGCGCTGGCTTTGCTTAAGCCACTTTTTTTAGCAATTGCTGCTACTAATTCTGCTTTGTTCATAGTCGTTAATTTTTAAAATTTAAATTTAAGTAAACACTTTTTAACACCACTACAAAAGTAAAGCTTTTAGCCATATAAGCAAATTTTTACTTAGTTTTTTTTGATGAAACAGTGTTTTTATTACAGAAATTGCCAATTTTGACTGATAAAATTTTAATTTCTTTTATTTGAAAACTTCTTTTTTAATTTTTGTGTTT
>WFZV01000013.1 GCA_015489395.1 Bacteroidales bacterium | reverse complement strand
CTATACTAACATTCTTGAAGAACTAAAATCCTAAAAAAAATTGGCGGGTATTCTGAAAAATTATTTGACTTATACAAAAAAAGAGGCTGACTAAAAATTGTCAGCCTCTTTTGTAGCGAGAGCGGGACTTGAACCCGCGACCTCAGGATTATGAATCCTGCGCTCTAACCAACTGAGCTATCTCGCCAACTCAATTTCGTGCTGCAAAAATATAATTTTCAAACTTTGTTTGCAAATAGTTTTTTAGTTAATGTTTTCAAAAAATTTTTGCTCGTACATAAACCTCTTGCAATGTATTAAAACCTCATCCTATCAAACAAATGTCTTACCAGCTCGTTGTCTGTTGCCAGTGCATTAAAAAACTCAAACCTATTGATCACCAGAATATTAAGATTTTTATCTACTGTTAAACTCTCAGCCTCCTGGGGCAAATTTAATCCTTTGATTATAACACTATTTCGTTCGTAAACCAGACTTTTATTTAGTCTCAATCGCCCCTTGATAATTATTAAAATGTCCTGATCGCTTATATCCAGGCCAAAAGTTATTGTTTGGTCTTTATTTTTCTTTAACGTACGAATCTTCTTTGCAAGCTCAATTAGTGATTTTTCCGGTATTGTGTAAAATAGGTAAATCCGCTTAAGCAGTTTTATCCTGTCAATTAAAAAGTCACGATGATTGTATGCTTCTAAGATTTTATTTCTTCGTCCGGGAGGAAGATACTCAATGTATTTCAAAGCAGCTTGTGGCTCAATGTTTAATAGAATTTTTGCTGCTGTTGTAAACACAATTTCTGCGTGATGATAAAGCAAAAGCACAAGTAAATCGATTTTCCCTCTCTCACGTCTCAAAAAGTCCTTTGCCCACTGCTCAGTCCAGTGTTTTGGAGGTGTCAATTTTACTACTGAAGTTGATAAAGCAGACTGTTTGTCTATGATTTTTCCGTAAAGCTCAAGGGCTTTTACTTTGCTCCAGATATCGATTTTTTTATAATCTCGTAATAAGATATCCTCAAGCCGACTTCGAAAGTCCAAAGCTGGAAAATAAAAGTAATGCCTTAACCTTTTGATTTTTACGCCTAATGGAGTTTTTTCGAAAATTGGAATAATTATTCGCTTAATATCTGGCCGTATGAAATTGTCAATCAATTCAATAGCAAAAACAATATTTTCGCCAATTATATTTGTTTTGATTAACTCAATGGTCTCTTTTGAGTGCAAAAACGTAAGCAATGTAAAGAGAATCTCCTGGGTTTTTGCCAATTCCAGATCAAGAGATTGTACTAATTTTAGAGTATTTTTCTCTCGAGCCAGATCCTTGATGGTAGTATAAAACCAGATAATATTTTCGACAGTTTCAAAAATTTTTTGTTTGATAAGATTGATTTCAGTTTCGTTATTAGCCTGGTAATCGCAGTAAAATAGCGCATCAATAATGCTTTGTTGAATGATACGGTCAGGGTAATTTATATGTTTTAGCAGCAACTGTTGCGCTCTAGGCGAACCTATTTTTGCAAAAATTTGAATAATTTTAAGTTGTATGTTTTGTGCTTGATTATCAAATATTTGGTCTAAATCGTCCAGAACAGAATCGCCAAGTTCAATTAGTATATTGATCAAAAAATTATTGTATTGTGGATCAGCCAAAAATTCTATGATTTTCCGGTGCAATTGCGGATTTTGCCGTTGACTTGCGATCTTTATAGCTGCCAACTTCACAGCCTTATCTTCACTCTCTAACAGCTTAATAATCAAAGCATAATCATCTGGTAAGCGATGTTTATGCAGAAATTTAGCCGCTAAAATTTTATCGCGGACTTTTGGACTTTCGACTAATTTTAAAAGTTGTTCAAAACTATAATCTCCAAGTTCTGAATAATCTAAATTATACAAAGCTCTCAGGATCAATCGTCTAAGTTCCCGTTCCTTAAATCCGATCTGATTACCTATTTGCTCGATAACTGTCACAAGCTTTTCGCTATATGTTGCGTCAATATTGTTCAGGATAGCCTTACGGATGATTTTATCATCGATTTTTAGTAAAAAACTGGCGTACGGTTCAAGGGCTTTGGGATTGGTCTCTGAAAGCACAACTACACTAAACTTTGCAACATTAACCTCGCCAGTAAGTAAATGTTTTTGCAACACATCAAGAGCAAAAGTATCTTTCTCAACATATTCGAAAATAAATAGCTTTTTCTCGTAAAGTATTTGTTTTATGCGGTTGCGATAATTAAAGTATAGTTTTATCGTTACAAAAAGCCAGGTTAGAAGTACTGGCAAAGTATATAACGGATAAAGCTCCAGTCGAAAATGCCCTTGACGGCTAATCAATTGATAAATAATGAGTAAAATTACACCTGCCAGAGCTATTGCAGCCTGTTGGACTACCCCAACCCTTGTCTGGATAAAAAGTTTGAGATTTTCAGGTAAAGTCTGGTAAAGCACATTAAACGAAGGATCGTCAATTCCGCGACGGATGATTCTTTCAGCCATTTTATTGAGAGTCATAATGCCCAAAAAAACAATACTATTCACCCCAATGGTATAAGCCACGCCAAAAGCCAAAATTTCAAATCCCGTTATGGTTAAAGCTAAAAATGTTAATCCAAAACGAAGTCCGTATTTGGTTAAAATCCGACCTGATGCAATGGAAATTATAAACTCGCCGATTTTAAGTAACCCGAAGACAATTGACATGAATTTCGCGACATCTGCAGAAGTAGGAAAGAGTTGTTTTTGATTTTTTATCGTGATTAAAAAGCCATAATCTGCTATATAAATTGCGATTATCGAAAATGCAGCACCTACGAAAATCCAGATTAGAAAATTTTTTGACGAAAAAGTTTTTAAGAAATTCTTAAAAGTATTTTTCTTTTGAATTAAATGAGCTTCAGACCCTTCGGGAAACTTTTTGTAAATATAATCCAATAAAAAATAAGCTGCTAAAAGTCCTAAGTCGCCGATTAATATTAAATTGTAATGATGACCGATGTATTTAAGAATAATCGAAATTGTAAAATAACTCAATATTGCCGCCAAAACACCACCTAAATTAACCAAACCATAATATCGCTTTATCTCTAGCAAATTAAACAATCTTATTGCTATACCCCCTGTTACAGTGGCAGTGAGAGCTATAAATGGCCATGCCCAGATAAAAACAAAAAAACTTAAGTATTTGGCAAATAACAACTTTGGAATACCGAAAACAACATTATTATGACTGAGTAAAATCAATCCAACTTTAGCCAATACAGAAATAAAAATCATTATCACAATCGCAGACTGAAACAGTATCTTACTGCGTGTCTTGCGTTGTATCCATGAATACAGTAATAAAGCCAGACTCCCTACAATCCCGGATAAAATATAAGCATAAGGCAACTGCGCACTGCCATAATAATGTACAAACTCAGCATTGGCTGGAACAAAATAAAATGCTACAAAGATTCCTAAAAAGAACGAAAATATTAACGTTAGCTTTATCTTTTCATACTCGTCTTGCTTTAATTCAAATCTGCTACGTATTTTTTTATCTATCTTTTCTGCAATTGTCACGTCTAATCCCGTTTTTGTTCTTTAACGCTTTGTTTTCTAATTTCGATAATGTGCAAAAGCACAAAAAATGTAATAACCGCACTAATTAAAGTAATTATTAAAAATAAAACGTCCGGATTAGGTAATTTAAACTTTAAAATTTGTGAAAAAGCTTTTACAATATTCAAAAGACCTATAGCTATTGTGATTAGAACGACAAACAACATCAAAATATTTAACCACCAGGGATTTACATTCTCCTTCATTACATTCGAATCATTGATAATGATTATCAAAAATATACTTATAAATGGCAAAATAAGCCCATTAAACGCTTGAGCAGCAATTATGGCAGGTATAGGCTTAATCTTGAGTAAACCGAAAAACATTCCAACTGACAAAATCCCAACTGTTATTGCATAATAACCTAATGTACTGGGTTCAAATTTTTTAGAATACTTCTCAAAAACACTGCGAGCAGTTATCGCTGATGCCAGAGGTGCAGTTATGGCAGACGTAAACCCAGCTGCAAACATTCCAAATCCAAACACATAAACAGCCAGATCACCAAGATAGGAATTGATATACAAAACGTTTTTAATCAAATCAAAGTTAAAAACCATATTATCAATTGCTTTCTGCGTCCAACCTTCGGTGATGGCACTACCTACAGTCATTATTGCCATGGTAATTATTCCACCTAAAATAATAGCAACACTCAAACCTATACGAGCATCCTTAAGTGTATGCGATTTATCTATAATTCCAGAACCCAAAAATAAATCGTACGGAACCACAGTCGTGCCAATAATACCAAGTATCAACAACCCTGCCCCGGAAACATTAGGTATCTTAGGGATAAAAGTGCCTTTTAACATTTCAGACACATCCGGCTTAACAAAAATCGCTGTAAATAAAAAGGCTATACCCATTAAAAACACAAATGCCCCTAAAAATTGTGCTATCAACCTGACAGACTTTAAACTAAATGCTAAAACTGCAAAAAATCCTATACCAAGCACAAAATATGTCTTATCAACACTACGAAAAACAAAATGCAAACCCTCTACTGCACCCAAAATATTCCCCGTTTCATACGCTGCACTACCCAAAATTATCGCACTTACAATCAAAATAAGAATTAAAATTTTGCTCTTCCTGCCTTCAAAGTATTTCGAAATAGCCTGCCCTAAATTCATCCCTGACAAAATTGTCACCCGCGCACTTGCTTCCTGCAAAACTAAAGCTGCCAAAATCGAAAATATCACTGTCCACATCAAATCATAATGGTAATAAGCTCCTGCTTTTGTAACTGTGGTAACTGTACCTGGTCCAATAAATGCTGCCGAAACTACAGACCAAAATAAAATATTTAAAATGCGATGTTTTAACCTGCCCTGTTTCATTGCTTTAATCTTCAAATTCCCAGATTAACATTTTCTTATACATGTAATTGATGATATCATCATCAGTTATATTAGCTAAATTATTATTTAACAAAAATCGTTCTAATTCTTCAATCGGTTCAAAATCACTATTAAAATCTCCTGTAATTATCTTAACATTACTATTTTTACGACGGTAATAAAAAGTCAATATCCCCTCATCTTGACTTATATTTGGAAATTTACTTTTCATCTCTATAGGCCAAACTGTGCGAATGTGCAACTCATACCCTTGCGGAAACTCCCCTGAAATTGCTTCAAGATGATTAATTCGCTGCAAACAATAAAAATTCACATAATACAATTCACCTATCGTAATAGCATCCTGGTATTTGTTTTCTATATAAACACTCCCATTGGGCGATTTCATCAGCTGACCTCGCGTAAAATAATAACCCTGAAAAATGCCTTCTTGCATGTAAAAATCTAATCTCTGCCCTTTTCGTAATGTACCATAAACAAATAAACGAATAAAATTTTTTGCTAAAATGTCCGGCATTGATAACTGAAATTTTATTGCTTAAAAATGTTTAAAT
>WFZV01000012.1 GCA_015489395.1 Bacteroidales bacterium | reverse complement strand
GGGCTCGGAGATGTGTATAAGAGACAGGTTTTAATCCAAATAATTTTTCTAAGTATAACAATTTATTCGCAAAATTACCAAATAACTTTACGTGGAAAAGTACTGGATCAAAATCTTAACCCAATAACCGGCTGTGCAGTTGCCATAAAAGGTTCTTCCGCTGGTACTTTTACTGATACCAACGGAATTTTTCAGCTTAAAGTTCCAGATAGACCTATAACTTTACGATTTTCATTTCTCGGCTTTGAAGTAAAAGACACAACCATAAATCCAAAACAAGTTAAATACCTGCGAATAATTTTGCATAGCACCTCTTACCAGCTTGAGCAAGTCCAGGCCTTTGGATTTTACAGCAAAAATCCTGGACAAACTTACTACCAGGGCAAATTGCTGGAAGCAGTACCGTCCGCTTCGGGAAATATTGTCGAAACATTGATAATGACCTCAATGGGAGTTCAGGCGAATAACCAGATGAGTTCGCAATACAGCGTCCGAGGCGGAAACTACAACGAAAACCTCGTCTATATCAATGGCATAAAAGTTTTTCGACCAATTCTGATTCGCTCCGGGCAACAGGAAGGACTTAGCATAATTAACCCTGACCTGGTCGAAAATATTAAATTTTCTGCTGGTGGATTTTCCGCTGAATACGGCGATAAAATGTCCTCGGTTTTAGACATTACTTACAAAATTCCTAAAAAATTCGCTGCTTCAGGGCATTTTGGACTTTTAGGCGGCTCTGTACACCTGGAAAACAGCTCCAAATCCGGAAAATTTGCCTATATCACAGGCTTGAGAATTAAACAAAACTCTTATCTACTCAACGCTTTGCCAACAAAAGGCAATTACAAACCGTTTTTCTCAGACTTTCAGTCTGTTATATACCTGAGACCTAACAAAAAATTAAACGTTCAGCTGTTTAATTACCTTGCTTTTAACCAATACAATTTCTTTCCAGACTCCATGACTGCTGCGATAGGCACTTTTACAACTAATTTTCAAATCCCAATCTATTTCCAGGGACAGGAAAAAGACTTTTACAAAGCAACACTTAATGCTTTAAAAATCAAATACAAAGCAAAATTCAATTTACAATTTACCTACACAGGCTCTTACTACTTCTCTGACGAACAAGAACGATACTCGTTAGCTGCTGACTATCTGATAAATATGGTACAAAACCAGTTCGACAACAACCGTCATGATAGTATCGTTAACATTGGTGTCGGCGGTTTTCTCGATTATGGACGAAACTTTCTAAAATTAGGCGTACTCACTAATAGCTTTAAAATCAATTACGAAACCGGCCAGCACTCAATCGTCTTTGGCATTGACCATCAAGCTACAAAAATTTACGACCGACTCAACCGATGGCGCTATATTGACTCTGCAGGGTATAATTTCAATCCTTTCCAGACCTCAGACTCCACGATTATTCTATACAAATACCAAACAGCAAACAACAAATATGCGGACTTTCGAATTGATGCGTATTTAGCTGATTATTACCAATTTTTTGTAGGCATGACAAAACTAAAGCTAAATCTGGGAATACGCTACATTTTTTGGTCGTATGCACGGGAACATCTGTTTAACCCGCGGCTGTCACTTTATCTGACGCCTGCATGGGCAGGGCAGTGGACATTCCGTTTGTCGTCTGGTTTATATTCGCAGGTGCCGTTTTACAGCAGTTTGCGTGATCTGGACGGTAAATTGATTAGCTCGCAGCAAGCTCATAGCCAGCAATCAATACATTTTGTCCTGGGTGCTTACAGAAATTTTATGCTCTGGAACCGCCCATTTAGATTTACTACCGAGCTGTATTACAAGTACTTGTACGATTTAATCCCGTTTGAATTCGATAATTTACGAATTCAGTACTATGCCAAAGACAAATCGCACGGATTTGCGTATGGCGCTGATTTTCGCTTATTTGGCGAATTCGTACCAGGGACTGATTCGTGGATTAGCCTGTCGCTGCTGCATACAGCAGAAGACATTGAAAACGACCAATACTGGCAATATTACGACAGTACAGGACGGCCTACGATTTTTCCTTCCCTGGCGGCTGACAGCGCACTGGTCGAACCCGGGTATATACCACGGCCTACAGACCAATTGATCACAATTGGCATGTTTTTTCAAGATTACATGCCGCAAAACAAAAATATGCGCGTGAGTTTAGGGCTTTTCTACGGCAGCGGCCGTCCATTTGGTCCTCCAGGGAAATTACGCCGTTATTCCCGTTTGAGAATGCCTGCTTATTTGCGTGCTGACATAGGTTTTTTGTATATCTGGAAGCCAAAATTTGTAAAAGAAATAATTTTCGAATTAGACCTGTTTAATGCCTTTGATGTCCAGAACATAGCGTCATATTCCTGGCTTTCTGTTATGATGAATCCGGCTTTAATTGATAATCCATTTGGAAATGTCTACATGATTCAGCTTGCTGTACCAAACTATCTTACGCCACGGATTTTTAATTTTAACGTAAAAATAAAATTTTAATCGCATGAAACTAAGTAAATTAGACAATCAACTCCTGGGATTTATTACAGGATTGTTCGCTCCGCTACTGGGAGTTTTTGTTTATTATAAAATTATTCGTCTTGACATGAGTTTTAGCATGTTTGTAAATCTTGTTAAAGAAATGAACCTAACGTCTAAAGTACTGAGTTTAGGTGCTTTAGCCAACTTAATAGTTTTTCTTATTTTCATTAGTCTTAAATTCGATAAATTCTCACGTGGAATAGTGATTGCAACTTTTGTTTATGCTGTAATTATTTTAATTTTCAGGTTTATTGTGTAAAGAAAAAATCATAAATTTGCGTACTGATTTAAACTAAAAACTGTTTTTTATGGGCTTATTTCCTCGAAAAATCAAAGGTTTTCGCGACATTGATCCTGAGTTGAACGCTGTACGCTGGCATATAATTAACAAAGCCACTGAAATTTACCGTCGATATGGTTTTGAACATTGGGACACACCAATTTTAGAATATGCTGAATTATTGGGTAAATATTTGCCAGATGTTGACCAGGTAGACCAAGGGGTTTATTCGTTTAAAAATCCTGAATTAGAGCCAGTTTACGATAATCTTGGCAATGAGCTTCGAGACGAAGCTAACAACGTCATAATGCGACAACATTACGTAGCTTTGCGGTATGATTTAACCGCACCCTTGGCGCGATTATATTCTGAATTTGTCTGGAAACGCTTTATAAACAATCAACTTCACCCCGGTAAAGCACCTCTTTTCCGCCGTTACCAGTACGGACCTGTTTTTAGATTCGAAGCAAAATTAGACCCAGGACGTTATCGCGAATTCTGGCAATTGGACTTTGATACAGTCGGAAGCGATGATGTGGCTATTGATGCTGAAAATGTTATGGTTTTAGCCGATGCACTTGAAAATATCGGCATTGAACGAGGCAAATACGTTGTTAGAATTAACAATCGAAAAATAGTTAAAGGTTTTCTCAAAAGCATTGGTATTACTGACGAAAATCTCGAACAAGACGTTTTACGTGTTATTGATAAAGCAGATAAAATCGGCATTGAAGGTGTCGCACAAGAACTGGGACAGGGCCGAAAAGACAAAAAATCTGGCGCTTTTATCGCTGGTTTAGGCATCGATAACCAGGTAATTGACCAAATCGTTACTTTTCTCAACAGCTTTGAACAAAACAGCCAACGAAAAACTATACTGGACCGTTTAGCTAATCTCAACGTAAACCATCAAATATTCGAACAAGGACTTGAAGAATTAAACAAAATCCATCAAATCCTGCTAAATTTAGGCTATGACGAACAACGGGCTATCATCGACCCCACGATGATTCGAGGAATGGGCTATTACACCGGACCTATTTTCGAAGTAGAATATTTAGGCACTTACACCGACGAAAAAGGACGTAAACGCCGCGTAGGCTCTATTAGCGGAGGTGGACGATACGATGGACTGGTACAACGGATTTTAGACATTAAAGTCCCGGCAACTGGAGCATCTATAGGCGTTGACCGCCTCGCTGAAATACTTATTAATCAAAAACTTACACAAGACACTAAAGGACCTGTCCTGATCGTGGTTTTCGACGAAAAACTTATGAGTTACTATCAAAAAATCGCTCAGGATTTACGCAAACAAGGTATAAACACTGAAATCTATTATGGTGCGTCTAAAAACCTGAAAAAACAATTGCAATACGCCGACAAAAAACATAGTCCTCTGGCTGTACTCCTTGGAGAAGACGAACTACAGCAAGGCGTGGTAACTGTACGAGACCTCGAACTGGGCAGTAAAATGGCTAAAAATATTTCCGACAAAAAACAATGGAAACAACAATTGCAAACTCAGGTAAAACTTGATAACTTAGTACAATTCGTTTTGGATAAACTTCAAAAATCATAAAAAATGGCCGAAGATTTTGTCGTAACAAAGGATACAACAATCGAAGAACTGGTCGATAAAGTACCAGGTTCAGTCAAATACCTCATGGAAAAAGGCATACGTTGCATTGTTTGCGGCGAACCTATCTGGGGTACACTCGAAGAAGCTGCCGAAGAAAAAGGCTTTGGTCCTGAAGAAATCGAACAATTTGTCAAAGACCTGAACGAACTTTACAAAAATCCACCAAAAGAAGAGCTTGAACTGCGTAACGTTAAAAAAGTCCAGGTCGAACAACTCAACGTCGAAGAGGAGGAGAAAAAAGCTAAAGGCGAACAATAATACGCTTATATCGCTTACAACAACACTAATTGTTCACAGCAGCCTTGTTAAATATCTGCTTTGTTGCAAAAAATAAGCCTCCAAACAAAAAATGCTGCCCATTCAACCGGGCAGCATTTTTTATACCGTCAATTATACGAATTTTCCTTTACCGTCTTTTGTCCATGTATCAACAGCTTTCACAAATTTTCACGCCCGCTGTTTGCCTTTTCGATACACAAACTTCCCCCTGTTTCCTCAATCACTCTATCGAATTTCCTTTTACTGACTTTTGTCTTTATACCAACGTTTTACTGCAAACTTACGCTACTATCGTTAGCTCCACAATAAACTCAGCTTTTAGACTCGACACACAGTTTTCACACTCACAAGGCGCATTTTTCTGCCTTTGTTCTAAGTATTAACGTTTTTCACAAACTTACACCCGATTTACGGTTTGCTATTTTTACAACCAACGAGAATTTCCTTTTTCTGCCTTTGCCCGTGTATTAACGTAACCAAAAATGAACGAAAAAAAGGCGGGGGCGCTCATCGAGCGCCCCCGCCGTGGGATTTAATCGTCTAATTGTTAGTCATTAGAACTCAACACGCAAGCCAAAGTTCATTGTACGTGGCAGACCTACGAATACTGATGCAGTATTTACATCGTGGTTGAATCTGTGGTCATAGCCATAAAATCCATTCCAACGAGAGTTGTCTGTTGCGTCTGAGATATAAATCGAGTTCAATACGTTGAATACATGAGCGAACAAACTAATTCTGTAATTGTCAGACTTCAAAGGCAATACATAATTCAAGTGTGCGTCAATCAAATAGTATGGAGGAACTTTCCATACCTGTGCGCGGTCGTTTTCATTTGTACGTGATGTTGGTTCGAATTTAGCATAGTAATTTGTGTAATAACGTCCAACAACTTCCATTCTCAAACCAGTAACAGGCTTAACAACAATCGAACCCATGAATTGAGTTTGAGGAGCATCACCAACTTTCAAGCCTTTGATGTAATAATGCTTGGTCAAAGTGTCAATCTGTCCAGTTTGATCGTCATAAGAAGAATATTGACCTTGAACGTCGTTGAGATATACCCAGTTAGCAAATGAGGCAGCAAGGTTGAAGTTTACCTGTTCGATTGGTTTCAAGTAAGCTTCTAATTCAAGACCCTGGTGTAATTCGTTCAAACCTCTTAAGAAAATTAATTCTTCCTTGTTTGTTGTCTGGTTGTATGTCAAGATACTAATTGCACGGTCTTTCCATAATGTGTAGTAGTAGTTAAACCTTAAGTCAGCAAAGTTCTGATATCTATAAATAGCACCAATTTCAGCAGATTCGAATTTTTCGTTTTGTGGATTTGGTGCCAAAGCATGAGTACGGTCGCTAATTACGTTGTCGAAAATAGGAGCTTTAGAAATGTAGCCTAAGTTAACGTAAGTCTTGAGTCCTTCTACAGGTCTTAAGCTCAAACCAGTCTTAATCTGGTAACCAGGGATGTATTTGCTCTGTAAGAACAATTCATGTCCTGGATTGTTAGGATCTTGTACAAAGTGGTTTCTGTGTGCGTATTGAACGAATGAATTACCCAATGTCAAGTAAGCTGTTAACAACTGGTTAGAATATTCAACCTGTCCATAATAACCAAACCATTGTACTGTATTTGTGAAGTAATAAGCAATCTTATCACCAAGATGTTTGATTGTGTCATTTGGATGCAATTCATCTCCTGTGAATATGAAGTCCTGAGCGCCTAACAAATCGCGAACTTCGCGGAAGTGAGAGATCTGAGCGTAACGTCCGTCAATACCAAAGTTAGCTTTAAGATTGTCGTTGAAGAGAATTCTGAGTTTGCTCAAAACGCCGAGTGTCCATTGCTCGTTAACACTATTACGAAGAATACCTACAGCATGTCCAGCTGCTTTATTAGCTGCGATTGTACCATTCCAATCAGCGATTCTCGATGGCTCAGAAGTATAATCCCATTTAACATGTCCATAAGTTCCTGAACCTCCTCCTTTACCTCCAGAGTAGTAAAGTACTGTAAAGAGTGAAACTTTATCGCTAAAGTGATTATAAATGTTCAGGTTAACCAGTGGTTTGTGATAGTAGTTTTCACGTTCGTTGATAAAGTCTTTAGCATGGCGTTTGTGTGTTTTGCCATTCCAGAATTGTAAACCATCATAAGTAGGATCAACTACGTTCCAGTTTTCGTTGTAGAAACGACCATACTTAGATTGTGGGAATTTAATTAATGTAGAGTCATCAGCGCCTAAAGCTTTAGCAAAAGCTGAATCATAAGCAGCTAAGTTCTGCTGGTAAAGGTTTTGACCGTGACGTTGTGGAGCGCCAAGAGCAAAGAGTTCGATCTTGTTCTTGTCATTGATTTTGTATGTCATACCAAAGTAGTATGCCCAGGCATCAGTCCAGGTATTAGTAATTATACCAGGTCCGAATTTACGAACCAGAGATGCACTCAAAGCAAACTTGTTGTTAATCAAACCAGTATGTCCGGTAACAGTTGTTTTAAACATACCGAAACCAATTCCCTTGAGACCGCTGTACATTGTAGCTTCTGTCTTGATTACTCCACCGCGTTTCTTTGCAGCTGGGCTTGTAACGATGTTGATCGTACCACCTACAGAAGGTACTGCCAGATTAACAGCTGAAAGACCACGCTGTAACTGGATTGAGCTTGTTGCATCAGCAATACCGTCCCAGTTTGACCAGTAAACCCAGCCATTTTCCATGTCGTTTACAGGAACACCGTTGATCATAATAGCAACGTTCCTCTGGTCAAAACCACGTACATTGATACGTGCATCACCTGAACCACCTCCTTGTTCTGTAGCATAAACACTCGGAGTTACGTTCATAACCATTGGAAGGTCTTGAGAGCCAAGAAGATAGTCAATCTTCTTGCGTTCAATGTTAGAAATAGCAACAGGTGTTCTTTGTTCTGAAGCACGTTCTGCTACTACGTAGATTTCGTTAATTTCCTGAGTAGCTGGCTTCAAATAAATTGTTCCCAAATCAAGATTTTTCTTGCCACCTGTTTCGACAGTCAGTTCTTTGGTCTGATAACCTACGTAGCTAATCTGCAATACGACCTTTGATTCAGTAACTTTCAATGTAAAATCACCGTTCATGTCGGTCAGTGTACCCAGATTAGTACCCTTAACGACAACACTCGCACCAGGTAATGGATTGTTGTAATCAGCATCCATTACGGTACCGTGAATCAATGTCTGTGCATTTAAACCATACACAGCAAAAAGAAGCACTGCAAGAGCAGTAATAAGTTTACGCATAGCGCTTAGGTTTTAAGTTTTGAATTTTAGACAAGCCAAATATAAAAAAAATTTAAATCACTAAAAACTTTAATGTAAAATTTTTTACTATTTAAAATAAAGTTTTCGATAAAAAAATATCAATTTTTGCCAAATATAACTTAGTTT